>CAZUCH010000033.1:0-13919 GCA_964619045.1 uncultured Planctomycetales bacterium
GAGCGGTCAGTGCGAGTGTCAGCAGAGCAAGCGTGCGAGCCAGCAGTCGCCAGGCTGATTCGTGCCCCTCCTCTTCGAGCGTGCGTGTGAAAGTGGGCACGAACGCGGCCGCCATGGCTCCTTCGCCCAGCAGTCGGCGGAACAGGTGTGGGAATTGGAAGGCGTAGAGGAATGCGTCCTGCACCCAGCCCAGCCCGAAGGCCCGTGCGAGGAGGATGTCGCGCGCCAAGCCCGTGAAGCGTGACAGCAACGTGCAGATGGCGATAGCCTTCGCCGACGAAACTACGCTACGCTGATCGCCCATGGCGGGATAATAGCCGCGCCACCGCCCGCCACCAACGCCGCAGTTGGCGAACCGCCTGACCGTCGCCGCACGTTCTCACGCGGCACGCCACCGATTTTTGCCTTGTAGTGCCGATACTGGAGTGCCACAATATACGAAGTGGGAATCGCGGAGCCGGCGCTCCGCCATCCAGGCCGCTTGGTTCTTCTGTGAGGGAGACGTCTCCATGAGAAGCCCGAGATCGATAATCGGAGTGACCGCGTGTACCTTGCTGTTCGCACTCCTGATCCCCCCGCCGGCCGGCGCCGACCCGCCACAGTACGGCAACGGGTCGATCATCGGTTGGGGTGAGCAGGTCTTCGGTGTTGACCTGAGCGCGGACTTGGTGGCCGTCGCGGGAGGCGGTAGCCACAGCCTCGGCCTGAAGACCGACGGCTCGATCGTGGCCTGGGGATGGAACCCGGTTGACCAATGCAACGTGCCGGAGCCGAGCACCGACTTCGTGGCTGTTGCGGGAGGCTTTGACCACAGTCTCGGATTGAAGGCTGACGGCTCGATCGTGGCCTGGGGATGGAACCACTACGACCAATGCAACGTGCCGGAGCCTAACGCGGACTTCGTGGCCGTCGCGGGGGGCAATATCCACAGTATCGGTCTGAAGTCCGACGGCTCGATCGTGACCTGGGGGGGCAACTGGTCCGGCCAATGCGACGTGCCGGAGCCGAACGCAGACTTCGTGGCCGTCGCGGGGGGCGAATCCCACAGTATCGGCCTGAAATCCGACAGCTCGATCGTGGCCTGGGGGGGCAACTACGTCGGCCAATGCGACGTGCCGGAGCCGAACACCGACTTCGTAACCGTCGCGGCGGGCGCAGCCCACGGTCTCGGTCTGAAGTCCGACGGCTCGATTGTGGCCTGGGGATTCAACAATTATGGCCAATGCGACGTGCCGGCGCCGAACGCCGAGTTCGTGACCGTCGCGGCGGGCGCGAGCCACAATCTCGGTCTAAAGGCCGATGGCTCGATCGCGACCTGGGGATGGAACCTCTACAGCCAATGCGACGTGCCCGCACCTAATGTGGACTTCGTGGACGTCGCGGCGGGCTGGGACTTCAGTATCGGTCTGAAGGCCGACGGCTCGATTGTAGCCTGGGGACGGACCGGCCGATGCAACGGGCCGGCGCCGAACACCGACTTCGTGGCGGGCGCCGCGGATGGCCTAGGTCTGAAGGCCGACGGCTCGATCGCATCCTGGGGAGAGTATAGCCCTGGTGAGCCGCCGGAACCGAACGCGGACTTCATGGCCATCGCTTCTGGTGGGGCGAGAGATGGCAACCACTGTCTCGGTCTGAAGGCCGACGGCTCGATCGTGGCCTGGGGGGACAATAGCTACGGCCAATGCGACGTGCCGGAGCCAAATGCCGACTTCGTGGCCGTCGCGATGGGGGCGGCAACGGCTAGCAGCCACAGTCTCGGAGTGAAGTCCGACGGCTCGATCGTTGCCTGGGGGGTCGGCCCTGGTGAACCACCGGAGCCAAACACCGGCTTCGTGGTCGTCGAGGCGGGCAGCGACCACAGTCTCGGTCTGAAGAGCGACGGATCGATCGTGGCGTGGGGACAGAACTACGTCGGCCAATGCAACGTGCCGGAGCCGAACACGGACTTCGTGGCCGTCGCGGCGGACAGGTACCACAGTCTCGGCCTGAAGGCCAATGGCTCGATCGTGGTCTGGGGGTACGGCCCCGGTGATCCACCGGCGCCGAACATGGGCTTCGTGGCCGTCGCGGCGGGCGAGTACCACAGTCTTGGCCTGAGGGCCGACGGCTCGATCGTGGCCTGGGGGTCGAACAGCAGCGGCGCATGCGACGTGCCGGAGCCAAACACCGACTTCGTGGCCATCGCGGCGGGAGCGGACCGCAGTCTGGGGATTAAGGTCGTCACGCCGCCCGCCTCCCCCGGCGACCTGAATTGCGATGGCGAAATAGACTTCGATGACATCGACCCGTTTGTCCTGGCTTTAAGCGGCGAGTCCGCCTATCGGGCGCAACATCCGTACTGCAACTGGCTCAACGCCGACTGCAACGATGACGGCAACGTCGACTTCGACGACATAGACCCCTTCGTTGCCATCCTGGGTAATTAGGGGCGGGTAATTAGTAACGTAGGTCGGGTCATCGACCCGACACTCTATTCGCGAGCCGTCCGACCGATGTCGCTGAAATCGGGACGCTGCTGCTGATCTCGCCGGCATGAGCAACACCAATCCGCATCGTATACTCCCTCTTTCACCCATCGATGAAACGACGAAAACGGCCACGCATGCGCGCAGCGCGCCAGCTCGTGTTTGACCGGATTGTAATGGATGTAATCCAAATGACGCCCGAAGTCGTCTTCGTCGCGAACCGTGTGCTCCCAGAAGCGCGGCTGCCAGAAACCACGAAGGCCCTTGCGCCTCTGGCCGTTCGACACCGCCGCCTCCACGCCGTTGGCTTGGCGGTAAGCCCGCGTGAACGACTCCTTGATCTTGCGCCAGCGCGTCGAGAAGTCGCTGTCGCCGGGCGGCAACGTCCAGAGGCAATGAAGGTGTTCCGGAAGGAGTACGACGCCTGGCATCTCGAACGGCCGGCGAGAGCGCGTTTCGGCTAATGCGACGCGCAGAATTCGTTGGGCCGCCAGTTCACGAAAAAGCGGCCGTCGCCCATGCGTGACGAGCGTGAAGAAGAAGGTGCCGCCCGGCGCGAAGAAGCGTCGATAGTCTGGCATGCGTTTATTGTAATTCGCACACGGCGTGATTGGAACGGGCGACCTGAGCGTCGGGTCGGTGACCCGACCTACGCCTACACCGCCGAGCGTCGGGTCGGTGACCCGACCTACGCCTACGCCGCCGCGCGTCGGGTCGATGACCCGACCTACGCCTACGCCGCCGAGCGTCGGGTCGATGACCCGACCTACACCTGAATATTGGCTAGAGCTTCTCGTCGATTTCGGCCGAGCGGGTGATGCGGAGGGCTCGTCGGCCGCGGAGTTGGCCGGGGGTGCCGGCGAACTTGTTGCGGCCTTCGATTTGGAGAACGAACTGGTCGTTGACGGTCTTGTCGAGCTGGATGATGTCGCCGGGGCGCAGACTGCGCAGCTCGTTGAGGCTGATCTGCGTCTGCCCCAGGAAAGCCGTCAGGTCGACTTTGGACTTGCTCAGGTTGCGGATGATACGCTGGCGCTGGACGTCGGTGGCTTCCTTCTGGGCATAGCCGAACCAACTCTGCGTGGTGAGTTTGCCGAGCACGGACTCGATCGTGTTGAAGGGGATGCAGATGCTCATGGTGCCGGCGCACTGGCCCATCTTGATCTCGAAGGTGATGAAGACGACCACCTCAGTGGGTGCGACGATGTGAACCAGTTGCGGATTGCTCTCGGTCTCGACGATGCTGAACTCGGCTTTGATGAGGTTGCACCAGACCTCCGACAGGTGCTCCAGGGCGCGGTCGAGCAACCGCCGGACCAGGCGCCACTCGATCGCCGTCAGCGGACGTTGGGGGATGAACATACTCGTGCTCGTGCCGCCCAACAGCCGGTCAATGATCGGGTAGACGATCAGCGGGCTCACTTCGAGGCACATCTGGCCTTCAAGCGGGGGAGCCTGCAGGATCGCGAAGCACGTTGGGTTTGGCAGCGAGTGGATGAACTCGTTGTAGGTGAGCTGTTCGACCCCAACTACCCGGACATCGATGATCGTACGCAGAAAAACGGACAGCGTCGCGCCGAAATTGCGGGCAAAGCCGTCGTGGATCGAGCCGAGCGCGCGAATGTGGTCCTTGCTGACGCGTTCGGGCCGTTTGAAGTCGTAAGTGCCCACATTGACGGGAGTTGCGAATGCTGGGGCCCCGGCGACGGCCGTGGCCACGGCTGTGGCAGCGCTCATGTCCTCCGAATCATCACCACCGTCGTCATCGCCAACGGAGGCCAGGAGAGCATCTATTTCGCTTTGGTCGAGAACGTCGCCCATGAGTTCCTGCAACCATGACAGACTGCGGCATCTGCGTATCCGGAAGCCGGCGACCGGCCACGAGCAACGGCCCCTGGCGCGGAGGTCCAACGGCTTCCCCACACCCCTATCGGACCGACGAGGCTGGCGGCTTGCAGCCAAGTTGCAGCCGGCGGCTAGATGTCCGCTTTTCGGCGCAACCGGTTCCGGCGATTCGGCACGGATGCATGACGGTTTAGGCGGAGCCCCAAGCGTCGGCGCGGGGTCTTCGTGGGCAGTCCCTTTGCGCATGGACCCGCTTACGCTCGGGGCTCAGATCAGGTCTCCTCTTACGGGCGATACTGCGTCCCACTTCGCGAATCGGCGTCCCGCCGACGCTGTCAGGCACCCTGCGGTGCCGCCGACCCTCAATCTCCAGTCCCCAATCGTCAATCGTCGCCCCTTGACGCACCCCTGCGGAGCGTGCTAGCATGGCGGGTCTGTGGAAAGGGTGTCCACGGCCAGTGCCGGCTCATGGTGGGTCCGCTGGAAGTTGCTCCAATAAGCTCCGGGGGTCGCCCGAGGAGCTGCGCGAGCCCTTGCTCGCGAGACAGGAGGTTGCTCTTGGCGTCACCGTTGGTTCGTGAACTTCTCGAGGCGGGGATCCACTTCGGGCACCGTTGCAGTCGGTGGAATCCGAAGATGTCCCGCTTCATCTTCGGAAAACGCAACTCCATTCACATTATCGACATTCGCGAGACGCTACGCGGCCTGCTGCGGGCCAAGAAGTTCGTCACGCGCGTGGTCGCCAACGGCAACGACGTTCTGTTCGTCGGCACCAAGCGGCAAGCACGCGAGATCGTCGAGCGCCATGCCCTCGGATGTGATATGCACTACGTCATCGAGCGCTGGCTGGGTGGCACGCTGACGAACTTCCGGACCATCCGTTCGCGCCTCCAGCGGCTCGAGGAACTCGAAGCCCTGGTAGCCAGCCCGGAGTGGGAAACCGGCTACTCAAAGAAGATGAAATCGACGTTGTCCCGCGAGTTGCGGAAGATTCGCCGTAACCTTGAGGGCATTCGGCGAATGGACCGTTTGCCGGGCGCGGTCGTGGTGATCGACGTGCGCAAGGAACTCAACGCCGTCCGCGAGGCGCGGGCTCTGAGCATTCCGACGATCTCGCTGGTCGACACCGACAGCGATCCGGCCCAGGGCGATATCATCATCCCCGGCAACGACGACGCGATGCGCGGCATCGAACTCATCATGCGCGAGTTGACAGGTGCGGTTGAACTGGGCAAGAAGTCACGGCCCGAGCCGGTCGAGGCCGGGGGGCGCGAGCTCGGCGACGCCCGGCGACGCCCGCGACGCCCGGAACGTGCCGGGCGCCCGCCGCGAACGCCCGAGGCCGTCGCACCAGCGCCGGTAGCCGCGCCGACCGCCACGGTGGCGCCGACGCCGATCCAGGCACCGGCGGCTGAGCAAGCCGAGGTCCCCGCAACCGATGGCGAGTCGTGGCCGGCCTAGCCCCCGTGTGTGCTTGTCCCGACGCGCTTGCGTGTCGAACTGCGTAACAAGATCAACGCTCGCGGCGTCCGGCCGCGAGTAACCGCCCGGATTTTCCAGGAATCGAGGAGCCCAGTAATGGCGATTACCGCGGGTATGGTGAAGGCCCTGCGTGAGAAGACCGGCCTGCCGATGATGGAGTGCAAAAACGCACTCTCCGAAGCCGATGGCGACGAGCAGAAGGCGATCGAGCTACTGCGCAAGAAAGGCATGGCCCAGATCAGCAAGCGGGCCGGAAAAGAGACGGCCCAGGGACGCCTCATGTGCCTGACGGATGCCGACAGTGGTCGCACCGTCATGCTCGAAATGCTGTGCGAGACCGAGCCCGTTTCCGGCACCGAGGACTTCGCCAAGCTGTCTGAGGCCGCCATCAATGTGGCCGTCAAGATGGAAACGCCCACGGCCGAGACAATCCTCGAACAGCCCCTGCCAGACGACCCGGGCCGCAAGGTCGGCGACCTGCTAAGCGATGTCGTCAACCGCATCCGCGAGAACATCAAGATCGGGCGTGTCGGCGTCCTCAGCGGTCACGTCGGCAAGTACGTGCACCACGACGGTCGCAAGGGCGTCCTGATCGAGCTGACCGGCCCCTGCCCGGAAGAGGCCGGCGCCGGCGTTTGCATGCACGTCGCAGCCATGCGGCCGGCCTGGACCACGCGCGAAGAGGTCGATCCGGCGATGGTTGAGGAAGAGCGCAAGGTCGCCGTCGAGCAGGTGAAGGGCAAGCCCGAACACCTGATCGAGAAGATCGTCGCGGGCAAGATGGACCGCTGGTTCTCCGAAATCGTGCTGCTCGAACAGCCTTTCGTGAAGGACGACAAGCAGTCCGTCGGCGAGTATCTGCGAGGATTCTCCCCCGATCTGACCATCAGACGCTGCCTGCGAATCGAGATCGGCGAGTAGAGCGCGCGCAACCGGGGGGCGGCGCTCAATGGGGGGCATCCTGTCCATTGCGCACATTCCGCGCGAAACACCCCTCGGGCCGTCACCAATCTTGGTGTATGCATGGACCTGGTGCCGATAAGCACGGACGTTGGTCAGGGCTCCCGGCCAACATTGCGTGCCATGGAGGGCACGATCCTTGGCGTGCGAGGGTGTGTGGCCGCCGGCGTCGCTGCCGGACGGCGGTTTCGAGGCTCGGGCAAGGAGGCCCGGCTCGCGGAATCTACACCTCGCCGCGAGGGAATCTCGGGATGGAGTGTCGGCCGAAGCCCGAGATCGTCGCTGGACAGCGGCGTGTCTAGGGTGTACGAAACGAGCGAACCGGGTGCGCCGACCAGCGGACCAGCACGGCCCGTGGCAATACGACGCCGCTCGACCAGCAGGAGTCCGAGCCCAGGATGCCGCCAATAGAACCCGAAATGGTCACCGATCAAAAGACGCTGGAGGATTGGTGCCGCGTCTGGCGTGAGGCGGGGATCTTTGCCTTCGACACCGAGTTCATCCGCGACGACACCTACGACGCGGCCCTCTGCCTGATACAAGTCACCACCAACGGGACGGTCGTGCTCGTCGATCCCACAGGCGACGTGGATGTGAGTGTGTTCTGGGAGTTGGTGACCGACGAGTCGGTCGTCACCATCGTCCACGCCGGCAAGGAGGACTTCGAGGTCTGCCTGCGCAAGACGGGCCGCGTGCCCCGCAACGTTTTCGATGTTCAAATCGCCGCCGGCTTCGTGGGCTACGGATACCCGCTGAGCCTGACGCGGCTGGTAGAGCGCATTGTCCACCGTCGGATCATCAAGGGGCAGACGCTGACTGATTGGCTGCGGCGCCCGCTGACCGAGGCCCAGATTCGCTACGCGGTCGAGGACGTCGTACACCTCCCGGAGGTTTATCGCTGTCTGCTCGCGGAGATCGAGAGCGCCGGACGGCTGGAGTGGGCTCGCGAGGAATTCAAGTGTTTCGAGGATCCGGAGTGCTACCATACGGCGCCCGTGGATCGCTCGCTGAAACTCAGGGGCAGCAAGAAACTTGATGGACTGGGCCTGCTCCTGTTGGCACGGCTGGTCGGGTGGCGCGAGCAGTGGGCCCAATCGCGGAATCGGCCGCCCCGCGCCATGATGCGCGACGACGTGATTGTGGAGATTGCCAAGCGTCGCCCACATAAGGAAGCCGATCTGGAGGTCATGCGGGGCTTCCCGCAGGCACGCAATCGCAAGGTCATTCAAGAGTTGCTGGACATTATCTCCGCCGCGTCCGCGGCTCCCAAGAGCGAGTGGCCCAAGCCGCACGAGCACCGCGAAGAAACACCCATGACCAAGGCGATTCTCGACTTGCTGTCGGCGATGGTGCAGGCGACCTGCCACAAAGAGCACCTCAGCCGCAACTTGCTGGGCGGCGCGCAGCGGCTGCGGGCGCTGCTGGATCACCACGCCGGCCGGGGCAACGGTCTGCCCGAATTGCGCGCTGGTTGGCGCGAGGAGTTCATTGGGCGCCGCTTGATCGACCTGCTCGAGGGCCGCAGCGAAATCCACCTCTCGGGTTGGCCGGACGACCCGCAGGTCGAGGTCGTGTCGCACCCGCCGACGAAGAAGAAGCGCCGCGGCCCGTGACCGTGCGGGCAGTGGTTCCGTCTCGCGTGGGGGCCCCATTCCGCTTATATTCGTGACGTTGTTGAGCACCAGCCGGCGCCGGGCACCGGCGCTAGGAAACTGTGATGGCCCAGATAGCTACGTCGTCCGGTTGTGCGGACGGCGCCTATGACAGTCGAACCGAGACCGCCGCCCATTCCACCGCGCGGCGCCTCAACAAGCGTTACATGCACGCGGGAGCGGTCTCGGCAACCGCCGACAAGAGCGCCGGTCGGCTGGATGACGGAGCAGTCAATTCGGCTCAATACGCCAAACAAGCGGAGTACCTGAGTGCCGCGGCCGGTCCGCGAGGCCTCCTCGACACCGGTTTCCACCACCCGCTGGAGGATTGGCTGGACCGCTACGCCGTCCGCAAGCTGCTCGGCTGGCTCTCTCGTCCGCGCCGCGGACGTCGAACGATCATCGAGGAAGTGCTGACGTCCTACGGCGATCCCTGCACGCCCCTCGCACAGCGCGTCATGTACTGGCCGCTGCACAAGTTCATCGATCGGATGAAGGGCTCGGTCTCGGTGGCGACGTTTCGTGAGCGCATCAGCGAGCATACCAGCACGGTGCGCGGGTTGGTTGCCACGGCGCGCAGCGTCGCCGAGTTCGGGCTGACCGTGCCGCAGCGTTTCAGCGCTCCCCTGTTCGCGGTGTGGAACTTCACCAACCGCTGCAATCTCAGGTGCCGACACTGCTATCAGGATAGCGAGCACCGCGCTCTGGCCGATGAGCTGACGCTTGATGAGAAACTCGCACTCGTGGATCAAATGGCCGAGGAGTATGTGCCGATGATTGCGTTCGCGGGTGGCGAGCCGACCATCTGTCGCGACTTGCTTCCCGTACTGCGCCGTTGCAGGCAGCACGGCATACACACCAGCGTCGCCACGCACGGCGGCACGATGACCCGGAAGCTCGCGGCCGAGTTGGCGGACGCCGGAGCCCGCTACATCGAGATATCGCTGGACTCGGTCAACCCCGAGCGGCACGACGCTTTTCGAGGCCAAGCCGGGATGTGGCACCGCACCGTGCGCGGCATGCGTCACGTCGTGGATCAGGAAGGCCTGCGCCTGGGTGTCGCGATGTGCGTGCATCAGGGCAACTACGACGAAGTCGAGGACATGATCGAGTTCGCCATCGATATCGGCGCAAGCTGTCTGGCGCACTTCAACTTCATTCCCGTTGGCCGGGGCTTGGAAATGGCCGCCGATGATCTGACGCCACAGCAGCGCCAGCGACTGCTCCTAATGCTCAACGAGGTCATGCAGTCCGGACGCCTCGGCGTGATTTCAACCGCTCCGCAACTCGGACGCGTGTGCCTGTCAAACGCTCCAGTGGACGGCCGGCAGTCATGTTCGCACGCCGGCTCGAGCAGCGGTCTGAAGGCACGTGTCGTGGCCAAGTACCTCGGCGGCTGCGGCGCCGGCCGGACCTACGTGTGCATCGAGCCGGCCGGCAATATCACGCCTTGCGTGTACATGCCCCAGCGCGTCTTGGGCAACATACGCCGGCGTACGTTCCGCGATATCTTCCGCAACAACGAGTTCTGGGAGCTGTTCTGCGATCGCGAGCGGCTCACCCACCATTGCGAAGTGTGCCAGTTCAAGAACTACTGCGGCGGGTGCCGCGCCCGGGCTGACAGCTACTTCGGGGCTATAAACGCCGGCGATCCCGGATGCATCTTCAACGAGAAACACTGGGACAAGCTCGTGCGGCAGAAGACTGTGCCGGCAACACAGACCCGCGACGCATCAGCCGCCACTGATTCCGAGGCGCCCGGGCTCGTCGACCAGGCCGGTTGCGAGGGAGCCGCTTAACAATGCCGCTGCTGGTGCCCACGGCTGAACTCCAGACGGGGATGCGGCTGGCGTGGCCGGTGAAGTCCGAGGGCCGCATCATGTTGACGGCTCATCGCGAGCTCTCGCCGGCTGACATCAGCTCTTTGCGCAAGCGTTTCCCCAGAATGCGCGTCAGCGTAATCGATCCGATTCTCGACGGCCTGACGGACTTCGAGGACATTAGCCGGGAGGCCGAGGTTTCCGAATCCGTGCGCGGCCAAATCGGAGCCACGATGGCCGAGGTCCAGGACAAGTTCGCCAAGCGCGCCACGCTCGAAGAGGTCGATTTTGTCCAGGTTCAAAACGAGATCGAACAGGTAGTCAAGGAGATACAACTCCACGCGGGCACGGTGGCGCTGCTCTCAAACGTCTCCCGGCGCGATGACTACCTGTCCGCCCACGCCGGCAACGTGATGTATCTGTCAATGATGCTGGGCTCGGCGGTGCGCGACTACGTGTATGACGAGCGCATGCGTCAGGCGCGGATGAAAGGTGTTGACCCGCGATCGATGCTCGACCTGACCCCCTTGGGACTCGGAGCCATGTTCATCGACGTAGGCATGTTGGAACTAGCGCACGTCTGGAAGGTGCGAGGGCACCTGAGCCCCGAGGATCAGGAGCTGGTTCGCCAGCATCCGGTCGCGGGGGCCGGACTGTTGCCAGAACGGTTCTCACCAATCGCTCGCTCCGTCGTGCGAACCCACCACGAGAATTGCGATGGGAGCGGCTATCCCAGGGGCATGTCCCGGGATCGGCTACAGGTGTTCACGCGGATCGTGCGCATCGCCGATGCTTTCGACGCCGCAACCTCGGTCAACACCTACCGAGGTGCCCTGTCTCCGGCGCGGGCAATCTGGGAGATGACGGTCGGACCGTGCCGCCGCTTCTACGATCCGGTCCTGACCAAGGTCTTTGCGGGGATGATCCAGCCCTTCCCGATCGGTGCCAAACTGCGCCTGGCCGACGGGCGCTACGCGGTCGTGGTCAAATACAATCGCATCGACCCGTTCGCTCCCACCGCCCTCATAGCGTTCGACCGCGATGGCAACCGCTTGCCGCCGGGCCAAATGGACGGCCCGTTCCGCCTGGATGAGCGGCCGGATGTCAACCTGGCGGAGTGGGAAGGCGAGAATCTGTCGTTTGTATATGACGAGACGATGAACGTGCCACGCCACGATCGTCCGGACGGCTTTCGCACACTGTTCCAGTCGGCCTACCCCTGATTCGACCGCCCCCGATTCATCTACCACGGATCCTCGTCATCGTCCGAGATGGCCGTCGGCTCGTCGCTGGCCTCGGGTCGGGGTTCGGCGGCGCGCCGTAGGTCAGCGCAGAAGGGGCACTCGTCGTCGGTTCCCGGAGCGTGGGCGATCCATCGTCGGCACGTGAGACAGCGCGTGGCCCTGTATATGGTATCGTGGCCGCACTGCTCACACTTCATAGGCCACTCAGCGAAATCCATCTGCTGCTGGATGGTGTAGTTGGCCCGACACTCGGCGTCCGCGCAGGCAACGTAGAGAGTGGCCGTCTGTGTGGGCTGGTCGAGGGCGTAGCTCGGGCCGCGGGGCAATAAGCCAACCCCCATCCGCCCGGCCGCGTACACGGCCAGGATTGCGAGGATCACCAGCACACCGATGCGCAGGATGGGACTACGCCAAATGGCCCCACGGTCTTCCCGCGAGGCCTCCCGCCAATCTCGATACCAGACCGAGAGATCGACCAGACGCTCGCGCAAGAAGTGCGGCAGTTCGGCCAGCAGCGGCCGACGCTTATCATCCATGGCCGTCTCCGGGGACTACGGTCAAGCCCCAGCACGCATTCAAGCACGTGCGGCGGCGGCGGGCAAGCCGCATATTTTTCCTTTTGACAAGTTGCGCCATGGGTCTACAATGCTCAATTCCGGTTCGCAAGGCCGGCAGTTGGCACGTACGGTCCGGCGACTAGGTACTCGCATCGCTGGCTCATGCTGCTGTAGCTCAGTGGTAGAGCGCCTCCTTGGTAAGGAGGAGGTCCTGGGTTCAATCCCCAGCAGCAGCTTTCATGCGGGCCACGGATCGACGCGGTTGCCGGTGTATACGTAATATTCGAGTAGTGTTTGTCCGACGAAAGAGAACGGTGGCCAAAGCCTGGCCACACCGGGCGAAGATCCCGGGCGACGAGTGGAGAGCTTCAATGGCCAAGGATAAATTCGAGCGGACCAAACCGCACGTGAACGTGGGAACGATTGGGCACGTCGATCACGGCAAGACGACTCTGACGTCCGCTATTACCGCCGTACAGGCGGTTCGCGGCCTAGCCAAGCACAAGTCCTACGACGAGATCGCCAAGGCTTCGGAGAAGGACGGCCGCCGCGACCCGACCAAGATCCTGACGATCGCGACGGCGCACGTCGAGTACGAGAGTGACCTGCGTCACTACGCGCACATCGACTGTCCCGGCCACGCGGACTACGTCAAGAACATGATCACCGGTGCCGCCCAGATGGACGGTGCCATCCTGGTGGTTAGTGCTGCCGACGGCCCGATGCCGCAAACGCGCGAGCACGTGCTCCTGGCCCGCCAGGTCAACGTCCCCGCGCTGGTCGTCTTCCTCAACAAGGTCGACATGGTCGACGACGACGAGTTGCTCGAGTTGGTCGAGATGGAAGTCCGCGAGCTGTTGAGCGCCTACGACTTCGACGGCGACAACATCCCCGTCATCCTGGGCTCGGCCACCGAGTGCCTCAAGGCCGCGGCTGCCAAGAACGAGGAAGGCTACCGGGCCATTGTCGAGTTGATGGAAGCGCTGGACACGGGCGTTCCCGAGCCCATGCGCGAGTCCGACAAGCCCTTCCTGATGCCGGTCGAGGACGTCTTCAGCATCAAGGGTCGTGGCACGGTCGGCACCGGCCGTATCGAGCGTGGCGAGATCAAGGTCGGAGAAGAGATCGAGGTCATCGGCCTCCATATCGAGCCGGGCCGCAAGGCAGTCGTCACCGGCGTCGAGATGTTCAACAAGACGCTCGATTCAGGCATCGCCGGCGACAACGTCGGCCTGCTGCTGCGTGGCGTCGACAAGAATGAGCTGGAGCGCGGTCAGGTCTTGGCCAAGCCCAAGAGCATCACGCCGCACACCAAGTTCATGGGTGAGGTCTACGTGCTGACCAAGGAGGAAGGTGGCCGTCACACGCCGTTCTTCCCGAACTATCGCCCGCAGTTCTACTTCCGAACCACCGACATCACCGGCGCCATCATGGAGCTTCAGGCTCGCGACGGCGGCAAGGCCGAGATGTGCATGCCGGGTGACAATATTCAGATGCGGGTTGAGATCATCAACCCGATTGCAATGGAAGAGGGCCTCCGTTTCGCCATCCGTGAAGGTGGCAGGACGGTCGGCTCGGGCGTCGTAACCTCGATTATCGAGTAAGTAACGCCGCCGATTTTGACGACCAGCGAGCTGGAGGCCACGCTCCGTGGGGGCGTGGCCCGGCTGGCGAATTAGCGTATAGCGGGAGAGGACCGCATGGCCAAGGCCCAAAAACGAGAAAATGTCTGGTTGCAGTGCATCGAAACCGGCGATCTGAACTATCGCACCACGGTGAACGTGCAGGGCGGCGTGCCCAAGCTGCAACTCAAGAAATACAGCCCGCGCCTGCGGAAGCATACACTGCATAAAATCAAAAGAAAGTAACCACACACGTAGGAGCGTAGCACAAT
>CAZUCH010000034.1:0-13582 GCA_964619045.1 uncultured Planctomycetales bacterium
CCGCTCGGCATCATGGGCCAGTTGCCGCAATCGTGGGGCGACGCCGTCATCGTGATAGGCAACCAATGCAACGGCCGCGGCTCGGCTGACCTCGGCGTCCGGGTCAACCAACATGCCCATGAGCGGATCGATATACCGGGGATCGAGGAAGCGGGGTAATTCGGCCAGCGTGAGAGCGACCGCGATCCGCGCCGGGCCGTTACCGCTCCCGAGAACCGCCACCAAGCGCGCGGGCGTCTCCTCCCACTGTTGCAGGAGCAGCTCACGTGCCACCGTACGCCGCACTTCGCCCGAGTTTTGCCCCTCGATGAGCGCCAAGAGGTCGTTCAGACGAACCTCATTGCTGGGAAGCGCGGGCGGCGTCGCCGGCGGCTCGGCCGGCTGTGTCGCGGGTTGTGCGGCCGGTTGGGTCGCGGGCCGCTTGGCGGGCTGTGAATCGGCTTCCTGAGCAGCGCAGGGGCACGTCAACAGGACCGCGAGAACTACGAATGCCGCCATTTCGCGCATCGAACCTGCCGCCTATCTCCTGTCCACACCGCCAGTCGGTGGACCCGTCTTGGCGCCCGCCGTTACTGGCGCCGGGCCCCATAATGTATACTTCTGATGACTCGAGGGGATTCATCAGCCGTCATTATTTCCCCCTCTATACCGCCTATCGTTCCGCCAATGAAGCCAACTGGCGATCTTTCCGATAAGACAGGTACGTCGTTTACGCTTGAAACCCGACCGTGAACACCCTATTGTTAGCTTGTCTTGCCCGGCTGGCGGCCGCCAGCCCACCAGCAAGAGCGCACAGGCAACAAACGTAACGCAATACCGCCGATCAGGATCGGCCAGGATGATGCCATGAGACGTACTACGCTGGCTCTCGCGACACTCGCCGCCGTCTGCTGGGGCCTCACAGCCCAAGCCGACCTGTTCAGCAACATCTACCGTGGACTGGATATCGTCGCTACTCCAAGCGGCTCGCCCGTTTTCACAACGGGCGACGGCACGCGAGTCAACGGCGCCCGCTCCGGCCGGCTGCGCATCGTTCCCAACGGCGTCATCGGCACGGGCTACAGGCTCGAGTTCGACCGCTCCTTCGGTCCCGATTCGCGCGGCCGACCCGAAGTGTTCCGCTTCGGCTGCGGCGGCGAACTCACGCTCCAGGGAACCACCCAGGCCACCGCCGGCTACACGCACTGCGGCGACAAACTCTACTGCGGCACGCTGGACTCGACCATCAGCAACCTCCAGTACTTCCTGCGGACCAAGAACGGCGCTCAAGACGTCGAGCTCAGCGGCACGCTCAACGTCGCCAACAACGTCGAGATCAACACACTCGGGTTCTACAACCTGGTGCTCGACGTCAGCAACACGAACTCGCAACTTGTGGTCGATGGCGTCGTCGTCCGCGACCAGGACGACACCAACTTCGATGTCGGCCCGATCGTCATCGAGGGCAACCTTTTCGTCGATGCCATGTCCGGCCTGCTGTCCGGCGTGGGCGTCGATACCTCCGGGCTCGATAGCTTGTTCCCCAAGTCGCCCATGGATCAGTTCAACGACGCGGTTGACGTTCAGATGCAGAGCCTGGGCCTCGTGGCCGGAACCACCGACGAGAATTCCATGCCCGGGTTACTTTTGCGAACGATCTTCGGCGGCGATGACGACGCCGTTACCGAACTCGTCGACGGCATGATCGACGGAACAATCACCGGCGGCCAAAGCGCCCGGGCAGACGGCGCGACATACATCCCCGAGCCCGGCACGCTGTTGCTCCTCACCATCGGCGCGACCCTGGCCCACTGCCGCCGGCGCTAGAACCTATCCAAGAACTTGTGGTCACCGGCGTCCAGCCTGTGACCACACCGGAACACAAGCCGGCTTCCGATCGCCCGAAAGATCGGAAGCCGGCTTCGTTCTTGCCCCGCTCAGCAACCCCGCTACATCCTTGAGGCGTGGTCCGAACAGGGTTCCTGGCCCGCCGATGCTTTGTCACTCGCCCGCCGCATGGACTCGGCTGGATATACCAGCGGCTCGTCATAGTCTTCATACGCACGGCACATGGCCGCATGAACGAGCCCCAGGAACATCGGGTGCGGGTTGAGCGGACGACTCGTCAACTCCGGGTGGCCCTGCGTGCCCACGAAGTACGGATGCAGATCGGAGCGTAGTTCCAACACGTTCATGATCTCGGCCCGCGGCGACTTGCCCGAGAAGATCATCCCAGCTTCCTCGATCTGCGCCACATAACGCGGATCGACCTCGTAACGATGGCGAAAACGCATTCGCGTGTGCTCGCCGAACATCCGCGCCGCCAGCGTGCCAGGTCTAATCTCCGCGTCGTAGCCGCCCAGGCGCATCGTGCCCCCCAAACCCTCGATCTTCTTCTGCTCGGGCAACAAGTTAATCACCGGATGGCGGCACTCGTTGTCAATCTCGGTCGAGTCCACGTCCTCCATCCCGCACACGTTGCGCGCGAACTCTATAACTGCCATCTGGAATCCGTAGCAGATGCCCAGGCTCGGCAGCATATCCTGGCGCGCATGCCCCAGACAGGCGACCTTGCCCGCCGCCCCGCGCGTCCCGAATGCTCCCGGGACGATGATGCCGTGGATGTCCGCCAGAGCCTCGGCCACCGTCTCGTCCGTCAGCCCCGACGTATCCACCCAGCGTACCTGGACCTTGCAGCCTAGGCGCACGCCGGCGTGCTCCAGCGCCTTGAGGATGCTGGCGTACGCATCACGAACCGCCGTGTACTTGCCCGTTATGCCGATCGACACTTCACGCGTCGCCATACGCATCCGCGTCAGGTAATCCGCCCACTGCGCCCGGGCCGCGTGTTCGACAGCCTCGTCAACCTTGGGCTCCAGCTCGAGCCATTCCATCACCGCCTTGTCATAACCAGCCCCCCGCAGCAACTCCGGTATCAGATACACGCTCTCGCAGTCGTGCATGCTGAACACCAGCTTCTGAGGCACGTTGGAGAATAGGGCAATCTTCTCACGCACCTTGCGCGTCACCGGCGAGTGCGCCCGGCACGCGATAATGTGCGGCTGAACACCGCATTCCAGCAATCGCCGGATGCCCAGTTGGGCCGCCTTGCTCTTCTGCTCTCCCAGAATGGACGGCTCGAGCACGTACGTCAGGGCCACGAAACAGATGCTGTGCTGGCCCTCTTCAAATGCCAGTTGACGGATGGCCTCGATGTAGTGGGCATTTTCGACATCGCCCACCGTGCCGCCGATCTCGACAAAAACCACGTCCGCCTTCGTAGCCACCGCCAGTTCACGCAGCCGGTTCTTGACCTCACCCGTAACGTGCGGAATCATCTGCACGTCACGCCCCAGGTAGCCGCCCGTGCGCTCGCGTTCGAGCACTTGCCGGTAGATCTGCCCACTGGTCGCGAAGTTCAGCCGGCTCAGGTTGATCTCGAGCGCTCGCTCATACGTACCAAGATCCATGTCGCACTCGGTCCCGTCGTCGAGCACGAAGACTTCGCCATGCCGGAACGGGTTGAGCGTGCCGGAGTCGATATTCAGATAGCCCTCCAGCTTGATCGGAGCGACGGTCAGCCCCTTGTCCTGCAGGCACCTCGCCAGCGACGAGCTGAAAATGCCCTTGCCCAGCCCGCTCATCACGGTGCCGAACACAGCCACGAATTTGGTCTTGCCCTGCTGGTATCCGCTCGGCAGCGGCAGATAGAACTCGGTGTCGCCCGATTGGTCGCGAATCGAATCTAGTAGCCGGTCACTATTCACTGTTCATCGCGTCCTTTCAGAGCCACTACTCGCCGCCACACCGGACCAGCGCCGTGACGCGCACATCGACAATCGGCGCCGGGAACCACGCGGCCCGGCCCATCACTGCCGGCAACCAAAACGCTCGACGAACCGTTCGTAGTCCGCCGGTGTATCGATCCCAGCACACGCCCCCGGCACAATCTCGACCGCCAACGCGGTCCCACGTTCCAACACCCGTAGTTGTTCGAGCCTCTCGACCCGTTCCAGCGTGCCCGTTTCCCAGGCCGCCAGCCGCAACAGAAACGCCCGGCGATAGGCATACACGCCCAAGTGCAACAACCACCGGCTCGGGCTCGCATCAGACGTCCCGTCGCGCTGGTACGGTATCAACGAGCGCGAAAAATACAGCGCCAAGCCCGTGCAACTCGTAACCACCTTGACGCAATCCGGATCGTGCGGGTCGCTGTCAGCGGGAAACGGACAGGCCAGCGTGGCGATCGGACAGTCCGTCGCCGCGCCCTCCAACCGGTCCACCAGCCGATCCAGATAGTCCGGCTCGATTTCAGGCTCATCGCCCTGAACGTTGAGGACTATGTCATCGTCGGCCCCAGGCATCCCACGAATAACCTCGGCGATGCGGTCCGTCCCGCTAGGGTGCTCGGGGCTGGTCATGACCACCTCGCCGTCAAACTCACGTACGGCGTCGGCAATACGCTCGTCGTCGGTCGCCACAATGCAGCGACCAACTCGCTGCGCCGCGACCACCCGCTCGTACACGTGCTGCACGAGATACTTGCCGGTCTGTTTGGCGAGAGGTTTCCCAGGGAAGCGTGATGACGCGTAGCGGGCTGGAATGATGGCGACAACTTCCATTCGTCGCAAATCCGCCATATCAATCAACTTGTTGTGTCGCTAAAAGCGCATCATAGCGTCGCGCCCGCAAAGTGCAATCACCCCCCTCTGTGGGACCGGTCTCTGTGGGACCGATCTCTGTGGGACCGGTCTCTGTGGGACCGGTTTTCAACCGGTCAGCGTGTAGGTTGCCATCAGCCAGCGCGTGGGGTGCCATGCCGATGGCTTTTCGCGTCGGCATGCTGTGCTGGACGGGATTCCCCCACAATCAGCGCATAAAAGTGGGCCGGCGGTCGGGACGTGCGGGGGGGGACACGTGCGCCGACGCGGTCCGGCCCGGGGTTCGGACCCAGCGTCTCGTAGCGGCATGCGAATCGCCGCCTATTTCGCGACCGGGACGAATCTCTAACAGAAACCTACCCGACCGCCAATCAAACGTATACTACCATATGCCGCCGCGTTTGTCAACTGGGGATACAGGATTCGAACCTGTACTAACTGAGCCAGAGTCAGTCGTGCTACCGTTACACCAATCCCCATCTGCAGCATGCATCATAAGCTAACGCCACTGGCTCGACAAATCAACCGCCATTCCACCGGCAAAACCGGCGACCGCCCGGCGACACCACTACTACATACCCTGGGAGAGCCGTACGCCCGTTCGCGAGCGATCCCGGTTCGCGCCGCTACTCCCCGACACCCGCTGGACGGCCACCCTTGCGAGGGTCGCTGGCACCAACCATGGTGCCATCAGCCAGCAGCCGGATCACCTGCACAATCCCGGCCTTACGCCGCTCGCTGACCTCGTAGCCGGCCGCGGCCAGGCTGGCCGCCAAGTTCGGCGGCGGCTCCTGGTCAAAATACACCACCGCCGGCTTCCACTGGTGATGCAGCCGCACCGCCGATAAGGCTTCATCCAGCGGCTGCCCGAACTCGACCACGTTGAGCAGCACCTGCAACACCGCCGTGATGATCCGTGGCCCGCCCGAGCCGCCCAGCACCAACACCGGCCTGTTCGCCTTCATCACGATCGTCGGCGACATGCTGGACAGCGGCCGCTTGCCAGGAGCGACACAGTTCGCCGCGCCCTGAATCAGCCCGAAGAGATTGGGCTGCCCGGGGTTGGCCGCGAAGTCGTCCATCTCGTTGTTGAGGATGATCCCGAACGGCTCCGCTACGACCAGCGACCCGAAAGTGCCGTTGATCGTCTCGGTCAGCGCGACCACGTTGCCGGCCCGATCAACAACGCAGAAGTGCGACGTCCCGGCATCATCACGCTGCTGCCGGCCGACTGGGCTGGCCGAGCGCCCATACTCCTCGGCCAATCCCCGAGCGTAGTTCGGACTGATCAGCCGACTCGTCGGTATCTCCGCGAAGTCCGGATCACCCAGCCATTCCGCCCGATCGGCGAAACCCCGGCTCAGCGCGAAGACCAGCGCCGGAGCGTACGCTCGCTCGGAGCGCAGCGCGGATAGCGACCGACCAGCCTTGCCGGCCAGCGCGTCCAGGATGTTTAGCGTCTCGATGATGCATACACCGCCCGAGGACGGCGGCGGCATTGAGATGATTTCGTGCTCGCGATACGGAGCGCGGATCGGTTGCCGTTCGACCACTCGATAGCCCGCCAGATCCTCCACCGTGAGCACCCCGCCGGCCGACTGAGCGGCCCGCGCTGCCGCTGCGCCGATCGGACCCTGATAAAACGCATCCGCGCCCTGCCGGGCGATCAGTTCGAGAGTACGGGCCAGGGCCGGGCGCCGTACGCGCGTGCCGACGGCGGGCGGCACGCCGTTGCCCAGCAGCGTCTCATACAGCCGGCCGTGCTGCCGCCCAAACGCCGGCCACTGCTTGTACTTGGCCACCGTGGCGGCGCAGGCGTCGTGATAGCACTCATCAACGACAAAACCCCCACGGGCCAGGTCGATGGCCGGCTGAATCAGCTCACTCAATGGCCGGGTGGCGTAGCGGCGTCGTATCTCCGCCAGCCCCGCGAGCTGGCCCGGCACGCCGACCGCGTTGCCGCCGTAGACACTCGGGCTCGGGCCATCTCCGGCCGCCGCACTGAGCTTCGCATAGCGTTCAGCGGTCGCACCGGCGGGCGCCGTCTCGCGAAAATCGAGCGCGACCGGCTGCTTCTCGTTCGCCAGCCAGGCCACCATGAACCCGCCGCCGCCCAGACCGGTACTCTGCGGCCTAGCCACGGCCAGTGCCAACGAAGTGGCGATAGCGGCATCGAAGGCATTACCCCCACTGGCCAGAACGTCGGCCCCGATCCGCGAGGCCTCCGGCGAGTCGCTAGCAACCATCCCCTGACGGCTCCGTGCCACCCACGGCGGATCGGCGGCCAAAGAGCCGCCTGTCGGCAGAAGCAGTACGGCAGCAATCGCGGCAACGACCAGACGCAACATGCGGCACCTCCGTCCCCAAGTCTACGCCCACGCCCGAGCCCAAGCCAACCCCCATCCCTTGTGGGACCGGTCCAAGCACACAACCCTTGTGGGACGGGGCCAAGCACACAGCCCTTGTGGGACGGGGCCAAGCACACAGCCCTTGTGGGACCGGTTTGTAACCGGTCAGCGGTGGGGTGCGTCTCGCCGCACCAATCCCACGAATCCGGAGGGCGCGTCGAGGAATGAGGTGCCCTGCTCCATGCTCGCGGAGGTGCGGTGGCCCCGTCAATTCGGCCCCACCAACCGGCGGATCACCAGGTCGAAATCCGCGCCGTCCACGTCGTCGTCGAGATCGAAGTCGAGCAGGGCACAGCCGGCGTCTGGCGGGACCGAAGAGCCGGTGAAGCAGAGCTGAAAACCGGCGATGTCGGTCAGATCCACGTCGCCGTCGTGATCGAGATCTGCGTTGACCGGCGCCAGCACGTAAACCGTGCCGCGGTCGCCGCTATTGAAGGGCGTACCGAAGAGGATCTCGTCCACACCGTCGCCGTTAGTGTCGCCGGCAGCCAGCGAGAAGCCGATCCGATCGTTGGCCGAGCCGACAATGTGCAGATCGGTGTCCACGTTGGCGGTGAACGTCGCGCCGGGCGCGAAATCGCGCCCCAGCAGTACTTCCACGACGCCGTTGGTGCTTGGTCCGCCAAACCGCTCCGACGCCGCGATGTCGGCGTAGCCATCGCCGTTGAAATCGCCCACGCTCACCTCGGCCCCCAGATTCTCCTCAAACTCTCCGATGAGCGCGAAGTCGGGCGTGTCGGCGGCGTAGTCGATCGTGTGCGTGCCGCTCTGGTACACTTCCGAGCCCAGCAGGCCGTAGACGAAACCGTCGCCACGCTGGTCATTGTGAGCGCCTGCGTCGGCTCCCGAGGCGGCGGCGGCCAAGTCGTCGATGCTGTCGTTGTCAAGATCGCCCGCCGCCACGGCGCCACCAAGATAATCGTCTTCGCGCGCTCCCAGTAGTGTGATGTCAGCGGCTGCGGTGGCCAGGTTGAAGTAGTTCGGCCACAACGATCGTCCGCGGAAGATGTGTACGGCGCCCTCCGACGTGAACAGTCCCTGGCTGGCCCACTCGTTGCCCAGGATAATCTCCTCCAGCCCGTCGCCCGTCAGGTCGCCGGTGCAGATGGCGGTGCCGAGTTCGTCGTACGTGTCGTCTCCGTCGATGCGCACGCTATAGTTGCCCATCGTGGCCAGATCGAGTGTGTACCCGCTCGGGAATGGGCCACCGAAACGCACGTAGACGCGCCCGGACTGCGTGCCGCCTCCGTTGGCCAGGTGTACGCCCAGAATCATGTCGCCATAGGCGTCGTCGTTAACGAATCCGATGGCCGCTCCGTTGGCGTCCAGGCCGCCGAATGCGTTTTGCCCGCCCATGTCGCCGCCTGCGACCGGGCCCAGCAGGCGCATATCCCAGTTGCCCTCCACGGCCAGCTCGCGCGTGCCCAGATCGAAGAACGCCGGGCCGCCGAAGATCAGATAGGCCGCGCCGGCGTTGACGCGCGCGCTGTCATCGCCCGACGCGCACAGCAGCAGATCGTCGACTTGGTCGCCGTTGACGTCGCCGGTCGCCATCGAACAGCCCAGGTTATCATCAATGGCGGCGCCCACGATGACCTGATCCACGGCGGCCACGGACAAGTCCACGACGCCGCGCCACAACGCGGTCGGCCCGCCGCGCAGCACATAGACGCGACTGGTGGAGCCGCCCCAGGATTTCGACGCGCCGATGATCAGCTCGTCAAACCCGTCACCGTCCAGGTCGCCGGCGGCCAGCGGGCGCCCCCAGTCCTGGCCCGCCAGAGCCCCCAGGTAGATCGTGCCGGACTCGTCAGCTTGTCGCTGCAATGGCTGCGCTACGCACACGCCGGCCGCCAACGCCGCGGCGACCAGAGCGCTTGACATTCTTAGCATGGCTTCCTGCTCCTCGCGAGCCTACAGCTCGCCGGTGAACTGCTGCTGGAACACGGCGATGTCTTCGAGGTCGATATCCCCGTCTTCTTCGCCCTGCACGTCGACGCAGAAGTGGCCGGGCGCGTAGATGTTGTCCGGCCCATCGTAGCAGAACGTGATGTAGGCGAAGTCGGTCATGTCCACGTCGCCGTCGCGGTCATAGTCGAACGGCCGTGGGCCTTCGGATGACAGTATGAACTCGACCACCGCCTCCATGACCGCGTCGCGCGCGGCGGGCGATGTGATCGCTTCGAAGGGGAAGCCGAACGTGACGGCGTTGTAGGTGTCGGCCGCGAATTGGACGCCCGCCATGCCGCCGACCGAGTAGTTGAGGCACGAACGAGCGGTTGCCACGGCGCTTAGCACATCGGGAGTGTAGACGAAGTAAGGGGCGCCATTGGCCGGATCGAAATCGAATGCGGCGATGCCTTCCAGAATGCCGCCGGTCGCCGGAGACACATCGTATGTACCCGCGTCGTCGGCCACGTAGCCGGTGCGCAGCTCGTTCTGCATGAACGCGGCTCCGTTGCCCTGACCGATCAGATCGTACCCCAGGTCCGCGCCGCTGATGAACAGCCCGCCGCCATCAAGGAGATAGTCAGTGAGCTTGGTCTGTTCGAGAGACGTGAGCGTCGCGTCAAGCGTGCTCTCGTTGCCCAGGATCCAGATGGCGGCATCATAGTTGCCCAGTTGTACAACCGCCCCGGCGACCGCCTCGTTGCAGCAGAACGAGACGCTCACGTCGCGATCCATGGCTGCCAGCGCGTTGATGTGCTGAATGGCGTAGTCGTAGGAGTTCGTGTGGCGCCACTTAACTCGCTCGATCGTGCCGCCGACCCACTGAGTCGGGTTCTGCCAGCGCCGCAGGGCGTCGAAGCCGTTGACCAACAATACGCGTTTGGTCTCCTCGGTTTGCTCGACCGGACGGCGCACGGCCAACACCTCCGAGGGCATGGACTCGCCTCCGGCATTAGTAGCCGCCACGCGGAAGTAGCGTATCTCGCCCGGCGCCAGGCCGTCGACAGTCGTCGTGAGCACGTTGCCCAGCACGATTGGGTCGCCGAAGCCGTAGCCGTTGCTCGACTGGTACACCACGTAGCCGGTGGCCGGATCTCCACGGGCCGTGTCCGACAGGGGCGGCTGCCAGGAGATGACGGCTTGGCTACCATTCTCCGCGGCCAATACGTAGCGCGGCGTGTCGGGCGGGAAGCTCAGCGGCACCTCGCTACCGGGCAGTGTGGACAGGAAGCGGATGATCCCATGCGTGCAGCTCCGTGCCATCGCCGCGCGGACACTGCCGTCGCGCAGTAACTGAGTGTCGGTCTCATTGTCATGGAAGGCCAGTTCCACGATCGTCGCGTCAAACTCGTCTCCGTTAGCGCCCGTGGCAATGGCACCGTACGAGCTTGTATACGTTGCGCTGGAGCGATCCACCCACGTGTGTTCGAACTCTTCGTCCACGACCAGTAGGTCGGCGTCGACCTCGTCCGACAGGATGTTGGCGAATTCCTCCTGGTAGGTCGTGGCGCCGAGATCGGTGATCAGGCAGATCTGGCCGCGGGCGCCGCCGGTGGAGGCGTTGGTGTGAAACTCCAGGTGGATGCGCTTCCAGCGATCGACCTGTATGCCGCCGGCCGGCACCTGGTTCATCTCGCGGGCCCACTTGCCGCCTGTGCGTACGTTGTCCCCCCCATCATCGCCGCCGCCATCCCAGATGTCCGAGCTGAACCCGACGGCGTTGTTGCCGAGCTCGCCGTGGGCCCAATAGCGTTGAGCTTCCTCGTCGCGCGAATAGCCGCTGACCGTACCCGGACCGGACCGCACGATGTCGCCTATGCCGCAGCCCCAGCGGATGGCATCGGCCACGACCACGCCGGCCTCGGTGCTGAGGTTCGTGATTTCGACGTAGTTGTCGCCCCCGGCTTCCAGATGGTAGTTCCCCAGCCAGATCCAGCCGCTGCCGGTCTCGCGGTGATCGATCGTCACCGCGCTCACGCCGCCGCTGTGGCTGACTCGATAGGTCTGCATTGTGCGGTTGGTGCTGGCTACCGTGAAACAGTACACCGGGTAGAAGTCGGTAACGGTTATGTTGGGGGTGTAGCGCGCGGTGGCGGTTTCCTCGCTCGTGTCGGCGGTTGACCAGCGATAGGCGACGCCCGAGACCGTCTCGCCGTTCTCGTAGTACTTGCTGGCGCTGCTGCTCGACCAGCTTCCGGCAAATGTCACGCCGGGATCGTCATTGTCCAGCACGATCTCGATCGGCTGCCAGCCCACCGGGCGGAATGGGACCACCGTGGCGCCCGCGTTATATGCGTAGTTCAGAAAGACGTTGAGCTGATCGATGTTGCCGTAGTCCTCGTTCATGGTCCAGAGGACGGGCCGTTGCAGGTACCAACTCGAATCGCCCGCCGTCCAGCCATGGCCGCACGATGCGTAAACCACGACTCCGGTGAGCGCCCCGGTCGGTTGCCGGACAGCTTGAGCGATCGGTCCGCGCTGATAGTCCACGCTGACGCTGCGATCGAGCCCCGGTGTCTTGGAGAGAACCTCCTCCACCAGTTTCGAGTCCCAGTCCGGCGAAGGCAGCTCGTCGATGGTCATGAACCGTTCCAGCGAGCCGTACTCGGCCGTGGTGCCCACACGCGCATGCACACGCGTGCCGCCGAAATCGGGGTCGAGCATGAACGGGTCACCCAGAGCGTTCGAGACGGCTTCAAGGCTGGCGGACTCGGGTCTCCACACCTCCGCCGACCTCTCTGGAATCGTCAGGTAGATCTCCAGCACGCCGTTGGACCAGCGCGCCTGATCGACCATCGTGTCGGGCGGCAACAGCCATCCGCCATTCGCATCTCGCGTCTGCCCCGCCACCGCAACCAGCCGAGCGATGACCTCGCCGGCGTCAGTGGAGCCGACCGCCGATCGCTGGTTCGCGACCGCCGCGCTCAGCACTTGCTCGATGTCCGTGTCCGCCTCGCCCCGCTCCGCACCCATCCACAACGCGCCTACAACGGCGCCCACCAGCAGCAGGTTCGCACAATTCCGCATAACCACAGTGTTCCTTCGGGAAAGAGGAAACCAGTAAACGATACGCGCTTCCTTCCTCCCCCCCCCGAGTGTAGATCGGGGAGCTGCGCGCATACCTAAACTCCATTACAGACGAGTGTACGTCCCGGAGGGGGCTGGATTCAAGGGCTACTTGACGACATACAAGCACCACGGCGGAAGGTCCGATATGAACCCTTCCGCCGTGCCGGCACGGCCGTCGCCGCGGCGATGGTTGTCCGCCAAACGCGATCTAGTTGTCTTGCTCTACCAACTCCGCCAGGTAGGGCATCAACACATCGCGTCGGGTAGCGCGAAGGTCGCGCTGCTCGCTGCCTTGGTCCGTCAGCTGATCGTCGGACGAGTCAAACATCGAGGAATAGGAGAAGACGCAGAAATTGCCGGTCTTGGCGCGGGCGACCTCGATCTGATCCCGCACCACGCCGACGGCTTCCGCGATTGGTCGGTCCGGGTGCTTGCCGAACCACAAACCGGGCACGATCGGCACCTGCGATTCAGGAGTCAGCCACGGCTCGATGCGACCCGCGAAGTCCTCCGTGCTGTCCGTGTAGTTCATGAGAATGATCATGTCCATCAGGCCCTGATTCACCCACCCGCGACCGTCCTGGAAATGATGCAACGCACGCTTGGGGACCGAACCCACCGACGCCGACAGTACGGCGGTGGGCCGAACATCTCGCAGCATCGCCTGGATGTCCGCCACCAGCTTCGTGACCTGGCCGGTGCGCCACTCGTTCCAGGCCTGATGGTCGCGGTCCGGCGTTAGCCCAGTGTCGGCCAGGTACAGCGCCAGCGTGGCCTCGTCGCGCGGATAATCGAGGCCGGAACCCTTGGGCGTGGCCGGCGGCTCATTGGGAAACCGAATGTAGTCCAGGTGCAGACCGTCGATCTCATAGCGCGCGGCGATGTCCTCGAAGACGTCCACGATGTACTCACGCACCTCGGGTAGGCACGGATTCAGGCTGACATAGAAGCTGGATAGCTTCTGGCGATCGCCGTTCTGGTCGTACCAGAACCACTCGGGGTGCTTGTTGTAGATCTGTTCCGGGTTGGTGGGCGGCTGCTTGCCGCGCCAGGCGGGCATGACGTTCACGTAGGCGTGCAGGTCCATGCCGTGCTCGTGGGCCGCGGTGCAGGCCAGCTCGAGCGGATCGAACCCGGGGTCTTGGCCGCCCAGCTCATCCGCCCACGGCTCGAAGTTCGACTCGTAGAAGGCCGTGCCGTTGCCACGCACCTGAAATAGGACGGCGTTGAAGCCGGCGCTCGCACAGTTGTCCATGATGTTGGTCACGTCGTCGGCGGTCTTGTAGTCGAAGCGCGTCACCCAGATGGCACGCACGGGCTCGTTGACGCGCGGGGCGGTCTGACATCCGATGGTCGTCGCCAGCAGCAGCGCCAGGCACGCGGCCGCGAGGAGTTTGGTCTGCATGGGCTTGTTCACGGCTGAATCTCCATTCGTGTGCATTACTGC
Source organism: uncultured Planctomycetales bacterium (assembly GCA_964619045.1). Lineage (GTDB taxonomy): Bacteria > Planctomycetota > Phycisphaerae > UBA1845 > Fen-1342 > JANQFV01. Next base: position 13,515 of record CAZUCH010000034.1, read on the forward strand.
TCCGTTGACTCTTCCTTGCGGTCGGCCAACAAGTACCCCCAGATGAAAGCGATTGTGCTGCCGAGCGG
>CAZUCH010000035.1:0-13059 GCA_964619045.1 uncultured Planctomycetales bacterium
CATGTCCATCATGACGATGCCGTCAGATTCACGTTTCCAGGTGGCTTGGGTCGGACAGACCCTGACACATGGCGGGTTCGTGCAGTGGTTGCAGGTTACCAGGACCGGCTGGCCCTTCAGCGAATCAGCGGTGCGATCGTGGGCCTGGTCGGGGAAGGCGTTCTCGAACGCTTCGCTCCAGAGCCATTTCACTTCTTCCTCGGGCTCGCTGATCCGGGGCACATTGTGTTCGCGGTGGCAGGCCTCGCTACAGGCCGTGCGCACTTCCTCGCGAAGGCACTTCTGGATATCTATGATCAGGGCCAAACGGCTCGACGAGCGCTCACCGCCGGCGGAACCGTGACGCGCGGCGTTACAGGCCGTGTTCAAGAGCGGGAAGCCACAGCCGAAGCCGAGCCCCACATAGCCGGCTTTCCTCAGGAAGCTGCGTCGGCTTTCGTCCATCGCTTCAGTTTCCTTTCGGATCAACGTGGCAGTCCCAACATCGCGGCTCGACGTTTGCATAGTCGTGGCACCGATCGCAGAAATCCGCTCGAGCGCCATGGCAATTCAAACACGTTCTCGTGAGGCTCATCTCATGTTGTGTGCCGAACTCTTTCGAGGTGTACGTCATCTTGCCATCCCGAACCACCGCGTTTCGCCAGTTGTCCAAGAGGTCCATGTGGTGGGCGGCCATGTAGTCCTTGCCTTCGACGCACTGCGTGCTGCCGGCGGGCAGTACCAACTCCGGCGCGGAAACACCCTCCGCGGCGGCGAGCGAGTACCAGATCGGGAAGGCCAGTATCGCCAGAAAAACGACCAGTCCGCAGATAATCGCGCCTTTGTTATTCATCGCCGTCGCCTCCCGCTGCGTCACTCGGCTCCCTGCCCGGGATCGGCTCCAGGCGCAGATTCTCCGTGCGTTCCCCCTCGCCCTTGAAGATCGTGGCGTTGGCTATGAGCTCGCCCACACCCGTCACCTGGACGCCGGGCGCCCAATAATCGCAAACCGTGACCAGCGTTGCACGGTCGATGGCGCACATCGCGGCGAGCTGATTGACGCCGTGCTTCTCCTGCACGTACTTGACGGCGTTGCCCCGCGGAAGACCGCCGCGCAACCGCATCTCCATGTTCTCGTCGGTCCCCAGACCGGCGCCGCCCCCGCAGCAGAAAGTCTGTTCGCGGATCGTGTTCTCGGGCATATCGACGAAGTTGTTGCACACGTTTCGCAGCACGTACCGCGGCTCTTCCAGCAGGCCCATCGCCCGGGCCGGGTTGCACGAATCGTGCAACGTGACCTTGATGTGGTCGTTCCGCGACGGGTCGAGCTTCAACTTGCCGGCTCGAATCAGGTCGGCCATGAACTCCATGATGTGGATCATCTTCGTGGAGCGCGCGTGGTCGAACACGGTGCCTGTGAGCGGCGACTTCGGCACCTCCAGAAAGTCCGCCGGACCGTTCATGGTATCCATGTACTGATTGGCCACGCGCCACATGTGTCCGCACTCGCCGCCCAAAATCCACTTGACCCCCAGCCGTTTGGCTTCGGCGTAGATCTTGGCGTTGAGCCGCTTCATCATCTCGTGGGAGGTGAAGAGCCCGAAGTTGCCGCCGTCCGAGGCGTAGGTGCTCCACGTATAGTCGAGCCCCAACTCGTGGAACAGCAGCAGGTAGGCCATGCAGGTGTAGATGCCAGGCGCGGCGACGAAGTCACCCGACGGAACCACGAAGAGTATCTCGGCCCCCTTCTTGTTGACGGGCAGGCCAACACGGACCCCGGTCGCCTCCTCGATGTCGTCGACCATGAACTCCATGGTGTCCATGAAGCCGTGCGGCTGGATGGCCAGGTGGTTTCCAAAGCGGAAGCAATTGGCGACCGGCTCGATCACCCAGTTCACGTAGAGCCCGAGCAGACCCAGCAACTCGCGCCCGATCATTGTGATCTCGGCCGTGTCGATGCCGTAGGGGCAGAAGACCGAGCAACGCCGGCATTCGGTACACTGGTAGAAGTAGTAGAACCACTCCTTGATGACGTCGGGGGTCAACTCGCGGCCGCCGGCCAGCTTGCCGAAGACCTTGCCCAGCGCTGTGAAGTCCTTGCGGTAGATGGAGCGCAGCAGTTCGGCGCGCAACACAGGCATGTTTCGCGGATCGCCGCTGCCAAGGAAGAAGTGACACTTGTCCGCACACGCGCCGCAACGCACGCAGATATCCATGAATATCTTGAAGGAGCGGTACTTCCGCAAGCGATCGGCCATCCCCTCCAGGACCGTTCGTTTCCAACCATCCGGCAGGTGCCAGTCTTCCTCGGTTACGGCCCAATCGCGTGCGTTCGGCAGATCGAGAATCTTCAGGTTCTTGGCCTTGCCGGGATAGATGAACGTTCCGGGACGCATGTCCACCGGCGTATCCATCCAATCCGTTCGCGGCGGGCGCCCGCCGGCTTGGAGCAGGTCTTCCTGCTTGTAGTATTCAGGTTGATCCGGACTCGGCATGGTTATTGCTTCTCGACCGGAACTCCGGCCGCCTTCATCTTGTCCCTGAGTTCGTCCTCGTAGTCGGCGTACGAATGCACCTTGACGGGATAATCCCAGGGATTGACATGCCTGACCCGGCGGTTGCTGTTCGCCAGGTTGCGGGTCGGGCTCAAGAACACCCCAGCCATGTGTACCAGCTTGCTGAACGGGAAATAGGCCAGCAGCACGCAGACCAGGAAGAGGTGTCCGTAAAACAGAGGACTGACTGCCTCGGGGACAACCGGGGCAAACGTGACCAGTCCGAAAGCGAGTTCCTTGACGCCGACCAGGTCGGTCTTCGTCAGGTGTCGCAGAAACAGCCCGCTGATGCCAATGCCCAGCAGCAGGAACAGCGGAAAATAGTCGCCGATCAGCGAAACATAGCGCAGACAGCCCGAGGACAGCCTGCGAATCAGCAGGTACGCCAGAGCAACCACGAAGACAATCGAACTGACGTACAGGACCGGAACCTCTATCTCGAAGAATCCGTCCAGGCCCGCCAGGAAGGTCACCGCGAAGGGAACCGGATCGGTCACCAGGCGAAGGTGCCTGATCAGAATGACCAGGAACGACCAGTGCATCGCCATCGCGCCGAGCCACAGCAAGAGGTCGGTTCCGTGGACAAGGCGGTTTTCGGCGGTCAATTCCGTCTTGGTGTTACGCAGCAACGACCGGAAGAACAGAATCTCAAGCGCCATTCTCCCCCAAACAGTGCGCCTGTTGTGCGGATTGTCCAGACTCTGCGGCCGAATCCAGGTGAGTGCCTTCTGCTGGCCGCAGGTCGTCGGTATGCGGAAGGGCACCGGAACATTGGCCCAACTCATAACACGACAAATCAAACCCACGACGAATAGCGCCGCGGCGGCGTAAGGCAGGAAGACTCCGAAGACCGTCTCCATTCCCCACGTCGCGCCGTAGAGCCCCAGCAGGAAGAGCCCCCCCACCGCTGCCAACGCTACCAGGATCTTCATTCTTGGGATTCTCCTGTTGGCAGATTAACACTGGCGACCGGGAGCCCAACGCGATTCTCGCAAGTCCCACCACACTCTTGAGATTCTCGAACTCGCTGGCTCGTCCTTTCCAGGATCCACGGCATTTGTCGCTTGGCTTCGTTGATTCGAAGCTCGCTCAGCCGCTCGCGGCACTCGACGAAGATATCAAACGCAACCAGGGCCATTCGGTCAATCTTCTCTTGGAAATCGAGCCATCCTGATGCGACCTGCGCAACCATGAGCTTGTCACCCAACTCCGCGCGGATCGCCGATTTCAAGCCGAAGACAAAGCCCACGGCGTCAGAGGCGGAAAGCTCTTGCACAGCCCGAACCTTGATGATCTGGCACAGATGCTCCCGGGCCGCCTCGGTGCCCGTCCCGTCCAGCAGGGCATCGAGAACCCCGCGCGTCCCCTGACGCACGCTGTGGCCGATGGGATTGGCGAACCGGTCGGTGCCGCTCGCGAAGGTCGCGGCGGCATTCCCGGAGTAGGTCGCCAGGGTGCTCTCAAGCCACCGGCGGACGACCGCATCCTTGTGTTCGTGGAGTAACTCCGCGAATGTCATCATCCGGTCCTCTGCAAGAACTCACATTCTCGCGCCAACGGGTGCGTGCCGCGCTCCCGTTCGGGACGTTGTCGAAAAACGAATGCACCGCGCGACCCGTGATCGCGCGGCGCTCCGCGCGAACTATACGCAGCCGGTCGGCTTGGGCAGTCCGGCTATCTTGCAGGCGCCCTTGGCGGGGCCACTCGGAAACAGATCGTAGATTTCCTTGAGCTTGAAACCTGTCGATTTGCAGAGCTTGCGGATCATCGGTGCCATGTTGAACTCAAGATAGTAATCCCGAAGGTATGTCACCACTTTCCAGTGATCGTCGGTGAGGCTGTCGACGCCCTCGGTCTTCGCAAGGTCGTCCGCGACGGCCTTGTCCCAAACTGCGGGATCCTGGATGAAACCGTCCTCGTCGATCTCGACCATTTTGCCGCCGAATTCCTTCTGCTCCATCGGTGTCTTCCTTTCTAGGGCCGAAGATGCGCGCCGGGGCGCGCACTCTAAAGATCTAAGTATACGGCCTACGTTATTTCAATGTCCACTCGCGGTGAGCCGGCGAGAGTTTCATGAATAGGACACCGCCGGGCCATGGCCCGGACGGCGTCTTTCTTATCTTCGGGGACGCTATCCGGCAACTCCACGTCCACGACAAAGCCCGCTATGCGTTTGGGCTTGTCCGCGAGTTCCAGCGTCAAACTGACGCCGACATCGCCATCGTAGCCGTGCCGCTGACAGTAGCCTTGGACCATCATGCCGACGCAGGCGCCCAGCGAGCCGGCCAGCAGTTCCGCGGGGGAAAACCCCTGATCGCGGCCGCCATCCTGCGCGGACAGATCGCTTGTCACTTCGTGTCCGCGAACGCGGATGCCGAACTCGAAGCCGGACTTCCTTTCGACAGTAATCAGGTCCATTGAGCGTCCTCTGAGTCAATGCGTCCCTACTTACGACGGCTGCACTACTGAGATGACTGATAGTATCCCATCAGAATCTTGGCAACCTCGGGGCGGGCGAACTCGGGCGGCAGATCCTGGCCGGCCGACAACATATCACGGACCTTAGTACCGGACAGGAACACGAAGTCTTCCTTCTTGTGACCTTCCGGAGCCTCACGCATCATGATCACCTCGCCGACGGTCTTGGAGAATGCCGTGTGGTCGGCTTCGAAGATCTCGATTTCCATCGAGCCCTTCGGGACCTCCTTGTGGAAGATCTCCTGGGCGTCGAAGGCACCGTAGTAGTCGCCCACGCCGGCGTGGTCGCGACCGACGATCAGGTGCGTGGCGCCCATGTTCTGGCGGAACAGCGCGTGCAAAACGGCTTCGCGCGGGCCGGCATAGAGCATGTCGTAGCCGTAGCCGGTGATCTCGGCGCTGTTCGGCTCGAAGTAGAGCTCGACCATCTTGCGAATGGAGGCATCGCGCACGTCGGCGGGAATATCGCCTTTCTTCAGCTTGCCGAGCAGCATGTGGATAACCGCACCGTCCGCACCGGTACGCTCCATGGCGATCTTCACCAACGCCTCATGGGCGCGGTGCATCGGGTTTCGCGTCTGGAAGGCGACTACCTTGCTCCAGCCATTCTTCTTGATCATGTCGCGGATCTGCACGGCCGTGCGGAAGGTCTCGGGGAACTCGTCAGCGAAGTACGAGTAGTTGAGCACCTGGATCGGGCCGGAGATGAAAACCTTGCCGACCGAGAGGAAGTTCTTGGCGCCCGGATGCTCCAGCGTGGTGGTCGCGAAGATCTTCTCGGCCATGAAGTTCATCTGGTCGTCGTTGGCTTCCTCGATCGCCTCGACGTCCTGAATGGCGATGACCGGATTGCCGTCGACGTTCGGATCGAGCAGAGCGATGCGCTTGGCGCCCTTGATCGCGGAGGCATCCTTGACGACGTTGACGATCGGGACCGGCCAGAAGAGACCGGCACTCGTGTGCAGCTTCTCGGCGACAGCCACCGAGTCCTTCAGGTTCATAAAGCCGGTCAGCGGGTTGAAGTAACCGCAACCGAGCATCACCGCGTTGGCGGCGGCCTGCGAACAGACGAGCAGCTTGGGCAGCCCCTCGGCTTCCTTGAGCAATGCCGCGCGCTTCGCGTCATCCGCGACATAGAGTGGGTTCAACGTGTTGGAACCATGTGGTTTGATCAACTGGGCCATGCCATTCTCCTTGTTTTCTCCGACCAATCGTGGTCGCAGAGATTGTCTCCGTTCCGTACCGCCCGCACTCACTTGTCCGGGCGGTCTTCTGATCCAAGTTTTCTGCAACCTCCTCGTTCTGTCGCGAGGATCGACATCGTTCGACTCAGGCAGCCAGCGGCTCGCGCGCCCGCTCCTTGACAGCCTTGAGATACAGCGCCAATGGCCGATACAACAGGTGCGACCACTTCCCGAAAGGCACCTCCACCACCAGCATCGGCACCGCGACGGCCAGGTGGATCACGTACATGATGTAAGTCGGCTGCGGGAAATCCATCAGCCGCAATAGGTGCATCAGAATGCCCGTCAGGCCGGTGAGAAAAAGCAGGATCAGGAACATCCAGTCCGAATCGTGCGAGAACTTGTGGTTTTCGTCGCGCTTCCGCAGACGCCCGAGGATAGCATCGCTCGAGAAGTACAGGATCGCGAATGTCGCGTAGTACCCCAGCAGGCTGACCCATGTGAAGTTGGATGAGTCGACCTGAAGATGGTGCAGGAAGAGCATTACCAGCAGGAACATGGTTCCATAGCCGGTGACCAGGATGAAGTGCTTCAGCCAACGGGTCGGCGTGCCCTCGCACTCACGCCACTTCCGCTGCATGGTCATCTGCACCACGAACGTCTTGAGTTCGGACGCGAATACCGAGAGCGGGATCTTCTGCCCGTCCAATAAGAGCAGGGTCATACGGAATGCATTCGTAAGCAGGAAGAAGCTAAGCACCGCCGCCATGACCCAGTCGGCATAGTGAACCCAAGCGACCGGTATGAAGGTATTGACGGCCATCTCCGGCGTGTTCAATCGCTCAGCCGAGAACGCTCCCGACAGCGCGAAGAGCACCACGACCACCGCCGCGACGACGAGCACAGCGCCAATCTCCCACGCGCGCGACGAGTACATCCGCCGCGAGAGACCGGTCCAGTCATAGCGCGAGATCGCGTAGCGGCGCAGGGCCATCATCAGCTCGCCGGGATTGGCTCCACGCGGGCACTTGGTCGAGCAATCGCCACAGTAGTGGCAGGTCCAGATGTCCGGGTCGCGGACCAGCCGGTCTTCGAGCCCCCACTGCGTCCAGATCATCTCCTGACGCGGGAATGGGTTGCCGTCGGTGGACAACGCGCAGATCGTCGTGCATGTCGCGCACTGGTAACAGCGGGTGAACGTGCTGCCGCCAAACTCCGCGAGGTCTTTCTTGAAAGCGAGGTTAGGCTTGATTCGTCGCGCGGGGCGGACAGCCGCAGCGGTGGGAGCCCCGACGGCCGACTCAACAGACCCGGCTGTCGTTTCCTGCGGTTGGTTTGCACTCACGCCGTTCATTGGTGTGATCCTACATGCCCTTGAATGGGTTCATGCCGATTTCCTCGATCTCCGCCGCGAATTCGTTGATGATCTCCGGCAGTCTCCGATAGTCGGCGATACTGAGTTCCTCAATGCGGACGCGCTCTTCTTCCAGAGCGAGCTGCTTGAGCTTCTCCTTGATGTTGGCGCTACGGGTGCCCATAAGTTCGCTGCCGCGAATGTAGTGGCATTGGTAGTCGTCGCCCGACTTGCAGCCGATCATCAGAATGCCGTCGAAGCCACGCGACAACGCGTCGGTGATCCAAATCACGTTGATCGAGCCCAGGCAGCGCACCGGGATGAACCGGATGTAGGCACTGTGAGTCAGGCGCTCGAGACCGGCGATATCCAAAGCCGGATAGGCATCGTTCTCGCACAACAACCCGAGCAGCCGCGGCTTCTCATCAAACTCGTCGGGAACCTCGACCGACTTGATCATCGAGGAGACAATCTCGGGCGAATAGTCCTTGAAAGAGACGATTCTCTCGGGGCAGGCCCCCATGCAGATGCCGCACCGGCGGCAGCGCGTTATATTGAGCAGAGGCGTACCCTTCTCATCCTCGTCCAGAGTGCCGAAGGGACATTCCTCGGTGCAGCGCTTGCACTGGGTGCAACGTTTGATGACGAAATCGGGGTACGACTCATCACCCCAACGTGGATGAACAACCGCGCCCCGGCCGGCCAGTTCAACACATTGAATAGCCTTAAGCGCTGCGCCGGCGGCGTCCGCCTGGCACATGTCCACGTCGTTGGGGGCACGAAAACACCCGGCCGCATAAACGCCCGTGCGTCGTGTTTCGTAGGGGAAACAGATGAAGTGCGAGTCTGGGAATCCGTGCTCAAGCACCGGCATGTCCGGCCCCTGGCGATAACCCAGACGCAATATGTCGGTCCCCGCGTGGTCCTTGAGCTTCTCAACCGTTTCCTTCGCCATCTCCAGTTGGGCGCCCGCCTCACCCTTGGCGATGGTTGCCTCGGCATCCTGGAATAGCCGAACGGCCTCGCCATCGGCTGCAACCGGCACCATGCCGGTGGCCAGGACAACCAAGTCCGCATCGATTGCGATCCTCTCGCCCAGGAGCGTGCTCTCGACCTCGACACGGAGGTTCTGCCCCTCGGTCTCCGCGACGCCGACCACGTCACCCTTGTTGAAGAGGATTCCAGCGTCTTCCTGCGCCCGGCTATAGAAGTCCTCGTACTGGCCGGGGGTGCGAATGTCCTTGTAGAGAACATAGGCCTCGGCTTCCGGGTCGAGCTGGCGAGCCTGCAAGGCCTGCTTGATCGTCACCCGACAACAGACGCCCGAGCAGTATGGCAGGTGCTCTTTATCGCGCGAGCCGGCACACTGGACAAAGGCGATACGTCGGGCCGGCTTGCCGTCGGAGGGGCGCTGGAGGCTGCCCGCCGCGATCAACTGCTCCATTTCGACGTTGGTGATGACGTTGGGGCAGGTGCCGTACCCGAGGTGGTCGAGCCGCGACGCATCGTAGGGCTTCCACCCGGTGGCCTGCACGATCGCGCCGACGCGGAACTCCGCCGTACTCCCGTTGGTCCGCAACGAGACGTCGAACTGCCCCGGCTGACCGTTGATCGTTTCGAGGGTTGCGCCGAGGTGAATCTTGATCCGGTCGTTCTGTTCGAGCTCGGCGACGCGCGCTGCGAGATTGACCGGCTCGGGTTCGCGATATGGCGGTTGCTTGGGATACAGCCGCGAGAACTTGTTTAGCCAGCCGCCAAGCTGGGGCTCTTTCTCGACCAACACGACGTCGTAGCCGGCGCGGGCCGCTTCGAGGGCCGCGCACATGCCGGTCGGTCCGCCGCCGACGACCAGAATGGTCTTGTCAACATCCGTCTCGAACGGCTCGGACACGTCCGCTTTGCGCGCCTTGACGATGCCCATCCGCACGTAGTCTTCGGCGAGCATCTGCGTATCTTCGTCGTTGGGCTCGTGGCTCCAGACGACATGCTCACGAAGGTTGGCACGCTCGGTATAACAGCCGTCAAAGGTGAACGTGTCGGTACAGAACCTGGGCGAGCAGGCGGCGACAACCAGGGAGTTGACGCCGTCCTGAACATCCTTGCGGATCAGGGCGACGCCCTCGTCGCTGCAGAGGCACGCGTGGGACTTGCAATGGTCCACGCCGTCCTCTCCCTTGGCGACGCCCTCCAGCGCCTCGATATCGATCGACTGACCGATGTCGCAGCCCTGGCAGATCCAAACAGCTAGTTTCTTCTGGCTATCACTCACGCGCTATCCCACGCAATTTTGCAGAGCCTTCAGGGCGGCGCCCGTGGCATCTCTCACCGAGGCACCGACATCGACCGGTCGTTTAGCACAGCCCGCGGCCAGGAAGCCCGGCATGGCTTGCTCACCCAGCATGAACCCGTGCTCGTCTCTTCGAAGTCCGCCGGCCATTTGGACGCCGGCGTCCGCCTTGGTCGGCACAACACCGGTCGCAAGAACGACGAGGTTGACCTTCTGGCTGACGCGTTCGCCGGAAAGAGTGTCTTCGGCCTCGACGGTCAGGTCGCCGGTCGACGGATCTTCGCTGATCTTGGCGACCTTACCCTTGATCAGGCTGACCTTCTCGTCTTCCTGGACCTCGGCGAAGAAGGTCTCGAACCGGCCGGGGGCTCGGATGTCGATGTAGAAGATGTAAACCCGGGCGTCGGGGTGCTGCTCGCGGATGTACTTCGCCTGTTTGAGCGAACCCATGCAGCAGACGCCGGAACAGTGTTTCTGATGGTTCTCATCGCGTGAGCCGGCACATTGGACGAACGCGACGCTCTCGATGTCCTTACCATCGGAGGGCCTCTGAAGCTTGCCCTTGGTCGGGCCGTTGACGGCGGCGAGGCGCTCCATCATGACGTTGTTGATGACGTTCTTGTAGGTGCCGAAGCCGAGCCCGTCGAGCTTACTGGCGTCGTATGGATCCCAGCCGGTGGCCCAGATGACAGCCTGGACATCGACCTCCATCGTCTCGGGCGGCATGTCCAACTCGATGGCGCCGTAGGGGCAGGCTGAAACGCACTTGCCGCACGAGGCGCCCGGACACACTTCGCGGTCAATCACGTACTTCAGCGGATAGGCCGCCGAGAACGGCAGGTAGATGGCCTTGGTCTTGCTCATCCCGAGATTGAAATCGTCGGATCGCTCGACCGGACAGGCCTCGACGCACTTGTCACACGCCGTACACTTGTTGTTCACGCCGCGCGCGTTCTTGCGAATCGTAACCTGGTAGTTGCCGGACTGCCCGCTGATCTTCACGACGTCGGCGAGCGTCAGCGACTCGATACGCGGGCTCGTCCGCAAGCGTCGGAAGCTGATCTCCAGGCCGCAGTTCGGCGGGCACAGCTTGGGGAAATACTGGTGCAATCTGACGACGCGGCCGCCGAAGAAGGGCTCTTTTTCGACCAGCAGCACGTCGCAGCCGGCTTCGGAGGCCTCGACGGCCGCCGTGAGGCCGCTGATTCCGCCGCCGATTACGAGAACTTTGCCCTTGGCGCCCTCTCCGCTCATTCGGTTCCCTCTCCGCCCTCCGCGGAAGGCTCCCCGCCGCCCGGCGTCTCATCCTTCATGCCCTTGCCCTTGATAGCCGCGACGGCCTCTGGCCTGGCCTTCATGGTGCCTTCGCCGAAGAGGCTGTAGCGCAGCCACTGAAACGAGAAGTCGAGCAGCGCCTCGTCGTCGTAGCGCATCGCCTCGATATAGTCATCGTCCAGCTCGAACCGGTCAAGGAGCGTGCTGTTGAATACAAACTCGCGGAACCTGTCCAGGTCGTAGCACGCGGTGAACAGCATGTGGACCTTCTCAGGCGTCAGCGAGCCGCCGGTCTCGAAGAACTTGTGAAGCGTCAGTTCCTTGAACTGCTCGCCCCAGCGGTCGTATTCTTCGATCCCCTGATCCTCGAACCACTGACGGACGGTCTGCTCGGTCGATTCCCCATGCCCCTTGCAGACATCTTCCTGCAAGAGGAAACAGAACCGCTCGCCCTGCCAACCGTCGGGGGTGTCCTTCGACGCCGCCAGGCCAAGTGGGTACATGCGACACGGCCACGGCCGGTCGGAATACACGTCGCACCCGTCGTCCTTGAGGAACGGACAGGTCTTGTGCTCGTCGTCGTTCATCTTGAGCACGACCACGGGCGTTTTCATTTCCTTCTGGACGGGCAGCAGCGCGTGCGTGTCCAGGAACTCCGTCGACGTTATCCCGAGGCGCTTTCGCAGACGCAGCACGTCATAGGGCGACAGGAAGATGTTCACATCGCCACAGCACTTGTTGAAGCAGGAGATGCCTGGGCGACAGGCGAACCGAAACTTGTCGTCGAGCCCGAGACGCGGACAGTCCGCCAGCATCTTCTCCTGAAGCTGGTCTCGTTGGTCGGCCGCTGAATCTGCTGGGGGGTTGGCGTCGCTCATGCGTCCTCTCCCTCGACGAGCATCTCACGCGTCGCGGAGTCCGACCAGACCGGAATCATCGATGAGCCGCCGGTGGTCGGGTTGATCACAAATCGGTAGGAAGCCGACTGATTGTACTGTTGCTTCATCCACTCCCAACCCTCTTTGTAGTAAGGGCAGTCGTCGTTGAAACAGGCGAAGAAGAACTCCTCGCTCCACGTAGCCTCCTCCGGCACACGCCACTTTCTGAGACGGGTCTTACAGTGCGGGCAGGTTGGGCGGCTATCGGCCATCGATTCTCTCAGTCGAGCGATTCTCGCCGGCATCGACATACAAGCTCACCGTCGTCCGCCGACAACCGACCGGCGACGGAAAGCCCACATGCGAGCAGCGAGGGCAACAAGTCAAGTACAGAATCTTCGGGCGCCGCGTGACGACGCCCGAAGATCCCGAGAAACCGTCAGTCTTTACAGGCTGAGGTACTTAACGGGCTTCTTCATCATCTTCCAGTCGCCCGTGTCCTTGTTGTACGTGCAGTTGCAGAACGCAAGCCAGTTCTTGTCGTCCATGTTCGGCTTGTCGGTACGGAAGTAGTACCCAGGCCACCGCGTCTCCTCACGGAAGAGGATTGAACGCATGTGGGCATCAGCCTGATACATCCGATGCACATTCTCCCAGCACCGCATGAGCTCGTGCAGATTCTCGGCACCGAGGCTGGCCGCGTCTTCCCGGAGGTAGGTCAACAGCTCTTGACCCCTTTCCAGGAGCTTGTCGTTGGTCTTGAACTGACTCGACACACCACCGGCGTACTCGTCCATGATCTTCTGCAAGCGATACATGAACTGCCGCGGACGGATGTAGTTCGGATTGATGTCCGGATCCGTCGTGGCGCCCTTGTGCTGCTCGAAAGTGGCAAGCGGCTTCAGGATCTCCGCCTTGAGTGCGTCGACCTGTGCCTGATCCACGTTCGGAGCGGTGTTGTGATCGACGATGTAGGCCAGGGCCGCCTTGGCCGCGATACGCCCTTCGGCGTGCGAGCCGGAGGAGAACTTGTGGCTCGAAGCGCCCGAGGCGTCGCCAGCGGCGAACA
>CAZUCH010000036.1:0-9396 GCA_964619045.1 uncultured Planctomycetales bacterium
AACGCCTGGGCAACGGAAGTTGCAGTCGATCAAGAGCACACGCTGGTTGCCCTGGGCGAACGTGACCGCCAGGTTGATCGCGACGGCGGTCTTGCCGTCCTCGGGACGCGGGCTGGTGAATAGCAGCACACGCTGCGAGTCGAGCGGGCCACTGAACGTCAAATGCGTGCGTATTTGGCGGAAGGCCTCGGCCACCAGTGAGTGCGGCGCCTTGCGCGTGGCCTGCTCGATCTCATCCAGGTCGGCCTCTTCATCATCGAGCAGCGGCACACAACCCAGAACGGACATGCGGCCGTGGCGCGCGACGTCGACCGGCGTACGAACGGCCTTGTCGCCGAACTCGCGCAGGAACGCCAGTCCCACGGCGATGAGCATCGAGACAAAGAAGCCGCCGCCCAGGAAAACGACCATGTTGGGCCGGCTCGGGGAGCTGGGAATACGCGTAGCTGGGTAGTGTCGAAGCTGGCCCTCGGTCTTGCGGACGTCGACGACATTCTGGGTTTCGCGCACCGCCTGGGAGAGCTGTTCGAGTTGCCGGCCGACGCGTTCCTCGTCCGTGGTCAGATTCTGGAAAGCCTGCATGGCCGAGTCCAGGTCGCGTTGCGCGTTCTCCTTTGCGGAGAGCTGCTCCTGTATCTCCGCCAGCATGTTGCGCAGTCGGGCAATCTCCTGGTTGAGACTCTCGACTTGGCGACCGCGGAAGTCATCGATGAGCTCCTCACGGCGCGAGGTCTCCATGCGGAAGTACTCTTCACGTTGCGACCTCAGCACACGCATCTGCGAGTGGTTCTCGCCCAGCAGGTGCTGGAGCGAGACGGCGGCCTGGATGTCGAGTTGCTCGACCTGCTGGCGATAGAACCGCAGCACCGGATCGGCCTCGACCATCAGGCGCATCTCCGTCGACAACGGCAAGTTGCGCGGATCCGACCCGCGCGCGCTCGCGAGCTGCGCTTGGACGTCGGCGACCCGTGCCAGCATCTCGGACTTGGTGTTCGTGAGGACCGCTATGACCTCGCTGAGCACTCGCTGCTCGGACTCGATCGCCGGCATGTCACGCTGGGAGCGGAGCGCCGTGATACGCGCACGCACTTGCTGAAGCTCGGCCTCCGCTTCAGCCCGCGTGGACTTGAGGTGCTCCAAACGTCGCAGGCTCTCCTCGGTGATGGAGGTCTTGGAACGCTTGACGTGCTCGGAGCAGACCTTGTTCACGATCAGTAGCGACTCCGCCGGATCCTGTACCGCGATCGCCACCCTGATCAGGTAAGTCTCACGCAGCGGGGCAGCCAAGAGCAACTTCTCGAAATCCTCCAGGCACTTGTCGAAGTCATCTTCGTAATACTTGTAGAAGGATGTGTTCTTGATCTCGGCGTCGGCCAACACCGCCTGGAGCGTCGCCAGGTCCTTGATCCGAGCCGCCTCCGTCGCCAGTTGGAAGGCGATGTAGTCCTTGGGCAGAACCTGCTCCTGAACACTGGCCCAACCCTGGGTCGGCGGTATCAGGCGAATAAACGCCTCGCACTGGTACGCCGGCGCATAACGCCGCACGAGGAATGTTGCGGCCACCACCAAGGCGAACAGCACCATGCACGTGACGATGATCAGCAGCTTGCGTTGCTTGATCACGCGCCAGATGTCGCCGGCAGTTATGCCGTCGCCCGCGTCGGCCTCCGGAGCTCGTGGCCCGGGCAGCGCGTAGCCAAGGGACTGCGGCGGCATGCTGGTCGCCGAGATGATCGGTTGTGGGTTGTCAATCGTACTCATTACACACCTCGCCGTCCTTGATTATCGCGCGGCAGCTCAGCCACCGGCCGACGCCGGAAGCCGGCCACGTTACGGCAGTTTGTTAAGTTGTTCCTCAAACTGCTCGATGTACTTGCGAACACTCTCGGTAGCCCCCTTACGGGCGATCTCCAGGCCGCGCGTCAACCACTCCCGAGCGTCCACCGTCCGGTCCATCTTCTGGAATGTCTGACCCAAGTGCAGGTAGGCGGCAATGTTCTTCTCGGTCTTGTCGATGCTGAGCGACTCCTCCAGGACCGAGATCGCCTCCTCCAGCATGTTGTTCTTGCTGTACACCTGGCCGACCGTATCGAACACCGTCGCAGCCTGGTACGAACCGGCCAGCAGGCCACGGAGCCGATCGGCGTAGGCCAGTGCCTCGCGTGGCCGGGCCACACTCGGCTCCGCGCTGGTGACCAGTAGATAAGCCAAGTTGTTGAGCGCCGTCACGTCATCGGGGTACAACTCCAGAATATGCTCATACGCGGCCACCGTTGCCAGTGTGTCACCCGTCAACTCGAGAGCGCGCGCCCGGGTCAGCGACGCATCACGGTGGATCGGTGTCCCGACCTCGGCCTGCGACAGCAATGCCTCCAGCACGACCAACGCCTCGGCGGCCTTGCCGGTAGCCGTCTGGTAGGTCGCCAGAACCGTTCGCAGACGTTGACCCGCCGGCGACTCGATCGGCGTGCCTTCGGCGACCTCCCGCAACAGCGCCTCAGCCTCTGGCAGCGACGACGACATCGACATGCGCAGCTCGGAGGCGATTGTCTGCGTCAGAACGATGTTCACCCGAGCGGCTTCCAGCAGCGCCTGCTGCCACTGGCCCCGGGCAATCTGGTTCTCTCCCAGTGACTGGTACGCCTTGGCGACCTCCATCCGAACACCGGAAGGTAAGTCGATCGGAAGCGACTGGGATGCCGCGATCGCCTCCCGTCCACGATCGGCCTTGGCAAGCACCCGAATCTGCCCGCTGGCAGCCAGGGCAGACATAGGCGTGAATTCCTCGCCACAGTGTTCCAATGCCCGACGGAAGTACTGAGCCGCCAGGTTGTAGTCGCGCGTGGCATCCGGCTTGCGGTTAGCGTCGCGCGCAGTGTTGCCGCGCGATTCCAGCAACTGGCCCAGTTGATACGGCCAACGCGGGTCGTCCGGGAAGCGCTCCATGTACTCGCTGACCAGCCGCCGGGCCTCGTCTAGGTTGTCTTGCTTGCGGAGTATGTCCACCAGCCAGGTCACGACCTGTTGCCTGGCCTCCGGCTTGGCGCCGTCCGCCTCCAACACACTCAGCCAGTCACGCAGTTCACGGATCGCCAAGTCGGGCAGACCCGAGCGGACGTACAGCGTGGCCAGGGCGGCGCGGATTCGTGATTCCAATTCCGGTTCGCCCCCCATCAACTCCCGGGCCTTCTCAAGATCCGTGCGCGCATCGTCGTAGTGCCACTGTTCAAGTGACAGCGTGCCGCGCGACAGCAATGCCCAGACAAGCTCAGGCTGCAACTCGATCAAACGCGTCAGGGTTTGGTTGGCTTCCTCGCGCCGACGCTCCATGAGGTAGACCTTGGCGCGTTCCATCAGTCCATGTATGTCATCCTCACCGTAGACGGCGACGTAGCGGTCGAGTTCGGCTGACGCGCCACGCGTATCGCCGGTGTTCAACAGAGCCTCGATCAACTTCAGCCACACGAGCCGAATCTCGGCGGGGTCGCCCGACTCCATGCGGTCCACCAGCCAACGGCTGGCTTCGACCAGCTTATCGCCGCGCTGTTGACGCTCGAAGAAGTCTACGAACGCCAAGCCCACGCGCAGGTCCAGCGCGCGCCGCTCGGCTGCGTCTTCAATCTCGGCCGTATAGCGCTGCGCCAGCCGAAACTCGCGCTCGGCGGCATCCGGGCTGTTCAAGGACTCGTAGTAACTGGCCAGGATTAGCTGGATGTAGACCCGCGACGGACCACTCTGCCGCTCCAACATCGCGCGCAGCAGCGTTTCGCCCTTCTGGGCTTCTCCGCTACGGAGATGAAAGGCGGCCGCGTTGCGCACCAACATGAGTTCAGGGGCCTCGTCCTTCTCCAGCGCGCTCTGGAAAAACGCGCCGCCTCGCGCGGCATACTGGCGGGCCTCTGCACTATCCGGAGTCACCACGTCCCAAGCCATTACGTACAACCGGCTAAGGTTCAGGAGATTCACCCTGTCGGATGGGTCATCGGCCAAACGCTGCTCACGCCGAGCGATGGCTGCCAGCGGATCCTTCTTCTCGGCTTCTTCCTCGGCCCAGCGGAGTACATCCGGGTGGTTGGGAAGCAACTTCGCGGCCGCCGCACGACAGCTCGCGATACGCTTCTCGAAGATCGCCTTTTCCTCACCCTGGGCCAACGCGAGACGCGCTGTGTAGGCTTCCTGTAACAGCCATTGGGCCTCGAAGTTCCGCGGGTTGATCTTGACCGCCAGATCCAAGGCCTCGGTGCCCTCAACGACCCGGTCGGCAGTCAGATACGCGTAAGCTAACCTGACTTGGAGCTTATCAGACTTGGGCAGACTGGTCACGGCTTCACGATACTCGCGCAGAGCTGTTTCCGCATCGCCCTGACACAGGGCCAACTCACCGCGATATGTCGCCCCGCCAACACGGTCCCATCCGCGTCCCTCATCATACTGCGCCATCCGCACCAGAAGCTGGCCCGCCACATCAAACTGGCCGAGTTTCAGCCGAATGTTGAATTCCTGCTCCACGATACGCAGTTCCTCGGGTTTCAGGCTCGCCATCTCCGTCAGGTACTCGACGGCCTTCTCCAGTTCGCCACGCGCCGCGTAGTAGTTGTAATACTCCTCGGCCTTCTGCAAAGGGTCGCTGTTGGATGCGATATACTCAAGCAACTTCCGCGAACGCGCCTCGGGATCAGTCTCCGACAGGAGAATCTCGTATTGCTGAAGAGCACGGTCCAGACCGACCGGCGGATCCTGACGCAACTCTCGGACGAACTCGAGCAGTTCAACTTGCCGGTCGGCGCCGTCCATCACCGAGTAGAGCAGCGGAAACGCGGATCGCAGTTGCTCATCCGTAGCCGACGCGTCGTCGAATACGCCACGCAACAGCGACTCGGCTTCCGCCAGATCCTTGCGGGCCACCGCCATACGGGCCTGCCACAACCGCGTCACCGTATCGTCTCCACCGACCGCTTCGATAGCCTTTTCCAGTTCGCTGGTCGAACGCCCCAGCTTGGTCATCGCGGCCACGCGCGCCGTCATCAAGCCACGATCCTCCGGATAGGCCGTGCCGTAGCGATCCACCAGATCCAGAGCCGCCTGCGCCTCGCCCAACTGATTCAGTAGATCGGCCCAGGTCAGCACCATCCACTCCGGCGGGATCCGCCGTATCTCGCGCTCGTATTGCAGGACCGCCAGGCGGGCATAGCGCTCGGCCTCACCGAACTTGCCGGTCTGCTGATACAAGACCGCCAACTGGTACGTCGGCAGCATGCCGACCTCTGCACTCACCAGCCAGTACTGCGCCGACTCCTGTTGGCGATGGGCGGACTCGAAAGCCTGGATCGCACCCACAAGATCCCCCTTCGCGATCAGGTACTGTCCCAGCATGTAGTCCGTCACCGGCTGATCGTGGTGCCGGACACGGGCATCTTCAAGAAACTCCTCGACCAATGCCAGACGCTGCGCCGCGACCTGCGCGTCTTCAGCACCCATGAAGTGCGTCAGGGCTGTAGCCATCCCACGTCGCACCAGACGCATGCGCCGCATCTTCGTCAATTCCGCCCGTAGCGTGCGCTGAACCTCGGTCTGCTCGCGGGCCTCAGTGAAACGCCGCAGACACTCGGCGTATTGCTCATCACTGGGGCGCCCGGACTCGCTGCCCTCCCTGCCGGCCAAGAGCGGCAACTCGGCCCACACCACATACGCATCGTAGAGGGCCGGATCCAGCTCGATGGCCCGAACCACATTCTCCTCGACCTCGGTCAGCAGCGTGTCACGCAGTTCGGGCTCGAGCACCTCTCGCTGAATCTGTATCTGATACGTCAGTTGCAGCGCCAGGGCGGCGCGCAACTCCGCGCTCTCGGGCGCCACCGCCACGGAACGCCGCAGAATCTCGACACGCGTTTCAACGTCATCCACGACACCCGCGTAATTGATCACCAAATAGGCATCTTGCGGATTAGCCTCGACAGCGCCCGACAGCGCATCACGCATCCGTCCCCGGTACTGCGCATCGAGACTCTCGATTTCCGCCATGGATCCACCGGCGGCACTCGCGGCGCGCGCCTCCGCGATCACCTCGCGGCGTAGGAACTCGGCGTATACCACTGCGACGCGCGGGTCGGTGGGCTGCAGCGCGAACGCCTCGTTGGCCGCCTTGTCACCGGCCGCCAGGAGCTCCTCGTCGCCCATGCCCCACAGCCCCACGGCGCTGGCGGCTAGCGCCGCCGCGTTCTCCGGGTCCAATTCATACAGCTCCTGACCGAACGTGCGCCATCTCTCCGGGAGAATGCTCACGGGAAAGAGCGTATGCACCGTGGCGATCGCCCGAATGTGCCACAGCCCATCGAGCGCGGCCTGCATCAAGGGCTGGTCGGTTGGGTTCTTGGAGTGCCCCGTGTTCAGCGTGCCCATCCACACGGCGATTCGCCCCATCTCCAACAGGCACCGCGCCCCGTCCAGCAGGTAAACCGTCTCCTGACTGTTGCTGGCCTCGTAGGCTCGCATGTAGCTCCGACAGGCCTGTTCCAGATCGCCCGTCGCCTCGCGCTCGCGCGCGATCTCGGCCAGCACCTCGGGGTCACGCCGCGTCTGCTTCCAAACTCCGACGAACACCAGCGATACAACCAGGATCATCCCCATGATCGTCAGGAATGCCACCAGGTTCTTGTTCAGTTGTTTGTTCTTCTTGGCCATCTGGGCCGACCCTCTCGCTCTCACACCTAGTTATCCGCCGGACTGCCGGCGGTGAAATGCCCCAGGTCAAAATGGTCTCTCAACAACACAGCCAAGACACGCTCCAGCAGCGGAGCCAGAGCGGCCAGGGAATCCTCTGGAGTGGCCTGCGCCCGACCGTCAGCTCCCATGAACGTGACCTCGATCTTCGCGTAGTACGCGTAATGTTGCAGCAGATCACGCGTCAGCAACATTCGCACGCCGTTGCGAGTCGTTGCATAGCGACCGTTGGCGTGGAAGAGATACATCACCGTCACCGAGTTTGCTCCCCCGCCGGGCATCTGCGCCTGCTGCCGCGCGCGAAACTCGATTGCCCGCACCGGAACTTCGTCGTCCGGAGCCCCCACGCCGGCCACGTGCAGGTTCACTGTTCGCGGAAGCCCGACTGGCTCATAGCCGCCGGCCAGGTAACACTCCTCTGGAACGTGCGGAACCAGATCCGGCTGCCCGGTGTAATACGTGACGAACAAGTGCGCCATCCGCGTCGGCGAGGTGCTCGGCTGACTTTCGTCAACAATGCGAATCTGCAAGTACTCGTCCGTTCCCAGCGACTGGATCATGTCCTCTTTTATCGGCTCCAACTGATCCGTGGATACGTGCCGCGCATACGGCGATCCCAGACTGCGAGCGTCAAAATGCGCCAGCGGCAACCTGAGCGGTACGGCTTGTTTGCGAAACGCCCAGCCGAACCAGCCCTTCAGCGTGCCCATGCTGGCCGCCGACGCGACCAGCAGTGCCAGGCATACCCAGTAGCGCGCACTGGTGCGTGTTGCCGAGCGTGCGCCGCGGGCACTGCCTATGCGGGCTGAAGTACGTTCGCTGTTGACTGGCAAACTCGCCATTCCTTGCACTTGTAACCACGAAGCGACCAGCGGCGGCCTACTGCTCCTCGGCCAGCGTCGGAGACTCCGATTCTTCCACGAACAAATGGCTGAGGATCCACCCCAGTCCACTGAATATCCCGAATGCCAACATGATGATCATCAGCCCCAATATCATGTGATACTGGCCCGTGGCGTACTTGGGATCCACGAATATGTGCAGATAGCACGTCACCGTCACGCGAATGAAGTTGCAGAAAGTCGCGATTGGCACACACGCCAGCACGAGAATCACCCGCTGCCATGTGGGACGCTCGGACATGAACGCCACCGCCACACCCAACGCGCACAACGTCACCGTGCTGCGCATGCCGCTGCACGCGTCCGCCACACCGATGACGCCGGACTGACTGTTGCGGATGTACTCCAGATTCGAACCCACCCGCTCAATATCCAGGCTGGGGAACACGCCCAAGACCGTGCTGGCCACCGTCGCGGCCATCCTGCGCAACGGGTCCGTAAGCGCGAAGTAGATGCGCTGCGGGATCGGAATCGCGAAGAACAGGTATAACCACGGCAGCCACGCAACGCGCAGTACCGGAAGGCCGCACAACATCACGATCACCCCCAGCAGCGTGATCATCATCGCGAGAGGCTGCGCGTACGCAAAGGGAACCAGACCCGCCACGGCTACCAGATACAGCCCCAACCCACCCAGCATGACCGGCAAGCCCAGCCAGCCGAACGTGACCGGACACCGACGGATTCGGTCCCACTTCAGGTACACCAGATACGCGCTGAACAGCGGAATCAGCGGGCCATGCGACCAATCCGCCTTGTTAATCCACGAATAGGTCAGCAGACCATAGTCCGGCGGTACAAAGTCCAACAACTCCCAGAACACCGCGACCAGCGCCGCGGCGACCAGGCCCGCTCGTATCCGCGCCGGGCGATCGAATTCGATCCGCCACGCGGGAGCCGGGAGAGTTGCAGTTGCTTCCACCATCAATGCTATCCCTGCGCGCTAGAACGAGAGCCCACGAGACGACCGCTCCTGCGCCCGTTGTATCTCCGGGTTTATTCGGGAGCCGAAGGAATCCTTGTCAGCGAAGTTGCGGTCGTAAACGAAGCCGAATCCGTACGTGAACCGGAACGAGTTGCGAATAACGAACAGGAACGGCGCTATGATGTGCGTGCCCACGTTGATCTCGTCGTCGTCGCGCAGGTAGAAGTCGTCTTCCAAACCGGCGAAAATCGCGTCCAGGTTCACCGTCTTGACAATCTGCTTGTCCGTGCCCGGCTCGCGCCTGGTGACTTCGCAGCGCTGGGGCCAGGCCATCGCCGAGAACCCACCACAGATCGCCATTGCCTGCTTGATCGTGATCTCGCGGCCGCCAAACGCATACACGCCTGGACGCAGAACCTCGCCCATGATGTAGAACACGCCGGTATCGATGGGCACGTTGATCACGTCACGATTGCGAATCACGATGTTGTAGCGCGGATTGCCGGCCCGCAGCTCCGCCAGGTCGATCGCTATGACACGCTGCTCGAGCGCCAGATCCTCAACATCATCCCAGTCGAATGGCTCGTCGTAATCCTCACTACTGTCATCCGCATCGGCCCGCGGTTCGAACTCGGCCTCGGCCGGCGCTTGCTCCACCTCCAGCATCTGCCCGGTCTCCGGGTCGAAGAACACCAGTGGTTCCAACCGCCCCTCCGTCGTGCCCGGCTCGGACTCCATAGTCATCGCGGCCCGCGTCTCAGACGTCGGCGGCGCCTCGGCCGCTTGCGACATTACGTCAGCCAGCTCCTCCCGTGAGGGGGCCGACGCCGGCTCAGCCGGATCGCTCTG
>CAZUCH010000036.1:9496-13050 GCA_964619045.1 uncultured Planctomycetales bacterium
TTGTACCCCACCATGCTCATCAGACCCTCCGGCGTTTCCTGCTCAACGTCCGCCGGCGGGGGAATTACCCAGGCATCCTCGCCCGAATCCACCGGCAGCGACTCGTCCGCCGCCAGCCGACGCCCAGCCGACGTCTGCCGGATCACATACAGTTCACGTGCCGAGGCCGATGCGTCGCCGACCATTCCGATGGCTTCGAGCAACCGCAAGTCCGGCTGCATGATCGGGTACGGGCCCGGAGCCCCAACAGCCCCCATGAATGTCATGATCCGTCCCCGACGGGACTGCGTGAAAGCCAGCACGATCGGGCGGGGCAACAGGCCGCCATCTATGAGCTGGGCCTTGATCTCCTGCTCCAGTTCAGCCTCCGTCAAGCCGGCGACCTTGATCACGCCCAGCTCCGGCAACCGAATCTCACCCAAAGGATTCACTTCGAGCACCACCGAGTACGGCATGCCCTGCACCAGCAGATCCTGCACGGTCACCGCGACCGTATCGCTCGGCTCCAGCCGATACTCCTGGTACACCGCAACCAGGTCTTCCGGAGTCGGCTCCGTGGCATGGGCCAGCCCAGGAGGCGTGTCCCGAGGCGTCAGAATCCGCCGAATCCCTCCCTCGTGGGCGTCGCCGCCAAACCGCCCCACCTTGGTGGGGTCGATGAAGCTGTTCGGCGGGACCATGGCACAGCCCAGCAGCGTGGAGAGCAGCAAGCCGCTCACCACCGTCATCCATGACGCCACGCAGAGCGTTCGCCGATATCCCATGCCGTACTCCTTAACGCCAGTAAGCGCACAACTTTACCGCCAGAACGGGGTCACACGGAACCCGGACTGCCTGGCCGCCGCTACCGTCAGCGGTCCCGCGGCCCATCCAGCCACGAGCCACGAAATGTAACCAACGCTACGAACACCTGTCAAACGTGCCGACCTCCAGGCGTGCCACGGCACACGCGGCTACCCATAGGTTACGTCACCCGCGGCCGGGCGGTTCACACACACCCGTTCTAGCGGGAGCCAGTCAAAAAGTTATCGGCGGATCGCCTTTCGCGGCTTGTGGTTACTTTCCCGTCTGGACGAAGCCGCCGGCTACCCGCCTTCTTCGCTTGTTCCCGACGCCCAGACGACCCGATAGTTAGTGGCAGCCAATCGACTGCCACCTCGGCAACGGCCAACCGGTTGCGGAGCCCGACCGCATGCAGACGCCTCGACATTCGGACGACAAGAGGAAACGCGTCCTCATCATCGGCGCCGGCGGGCACGGGCGCGTCGTGCTCGACATCCTCCTGCAAACCCGCCAACACGAAGTCGTCGGCTTCCTCGACAACAACCCCAACATCCACGGCCGACGAATCGACGGCATCCCCGTTCTGGGGGCCATCGACGACCTCGAAGCCCATGCCGATCAACATGACTGCGCCAGCGTCATAATCGCGATCGGCGACAACGGGGTCCGCCAGGGACTCGCGCGCCAAGTCGACGCCGTCGGACTCGACCTCAGCAACGCCATCCACCCATCCGCGACGCTCGCACACAACACCACGCTTGGCCGGAACGTCGTCATAGCGGCCGGTGTAGTCGTCTGCGCGCACTGCCAAATTGGTGACTCCGTCATACTCAACACCGGCTGTATTGTAGATTACCAGACCATGATCGGCGAGGGCACGCACATCTGTCCAGGCGTTCGCGTCGGAGGCCGAGTCAAGGTCGAGTCCGGCACCTTCATCGGGATCGGCGCCACCATAATCCCCGAAATCACGCTCGGATGCGAGTCTATTATCGGAGCTGGGGCCGTCGTCATCGAGGATGTCCCATCCCTCGCAACCGTGGTCGGCGTCCCCGCCCAGCCCATCAAGCTCGCCGCCGCGACCGACGAAGTGGTCGCCATGCTACTCCCCGCCCGCGTCTAGCCCCCTTCTCATCCGCCAGCCGCCTGTGCCCCAGTTGAAGCAGACGACGTCATCAGCCGAGCCAGAGCCGGCGCGCGCGCGTCAATCGGCCTGATCACCAGGCTGCTGACTTCCGTGAACAACTGCTGACCCTCCCGACGACGCCCACCGGCAGCGGCACCGCAAGCGGTCACGGTCGCCTGCAAATCATCACCAACAGCGCACAACCCGCCCCGTAACCCATCCCGGAGAGCCCTCAAGACCGTTGCTTCGACCGACGGACGCAGCAGACGATCGACCGTGAACGGTACCGCCCACGCCACAAGCACCAGCAGTGCGCTGTGAATGGCGAAATCGCTCCCGAGGAATGCTGCCTGTCCTTGCGAGGCGCTATGGTACCCGCGCACCACCGCCCAGGCGACGTACAGCAGCGCCATCGTCGGCAGGAACACCATGAGGAAGCCAGCAGCGCGACGCAACATGCGGCCAACAGCCGTGCCTGGGCGGGCCAGCGCCGCGCGCACTCGATCGCGTAAATGATGTCCCACACGCTGGTTAGCGCCATCAACGAGCTCGTCCAGCTCGCGCCGCAGCGGGTCGCAGGCCAACTCGGCTCGCCGCGCGCTCAGCTCGATTGTGTCCAGGCATGACACCAGCTTGGACTCCGCCCAGTCGTCCCACAACCCAGCCGAGAGATCGTTCAACTTGTTGTCGTCGGCGTCCGCCGCCTTCTTGGTTGTGGCGGCGACTGCCTCGCCTCGGGCCGCCTTCACGCTGCGCGTTACCTTGCCCAGCAGCCCGCTCTCGGTGGCGGCAAACCGGCCCGCGGCCGACCTCAGTGACCACTCGATGCCCTCGCGGATGGTTTCCGCGGCCGATTCCCAAGCGTCGTGGCTATCGCGCGCCAGCTTCTCCCAGATGGCCTCATCGCCCAGACGCCCGAGCGCGGCCTGAAGGGCGGAGCGCAACTCTTGCCAGCGGGCGCGGTAGCCGAGGCGGGTTAGTTCGCGCACTCCGTGCGCCTTGAGCAGCTCCGCAAGCGCCTCCTGCAATCGATCGAACTCGTCCGCCGTCGGCGTTGGACGCCCAGGTCGGCAGCAGGTTCGCAAGATCAGGGGCTCGTCGAAGCCCGCTTCGGCCAGGAGGCGCGCCAGATCGTCCCGCTGGCCTGGATCGCCCGTATCCCAGTGGTTTAGGACGAACATCCAGCCATGCCGGTGACCACGTTCGCGCAGGACACGCCAGCCGACGTCGTCGCGGTAGCGTTCCGGGCTGACGACGTAGCAGACCAGGTCCACGTGCGGCAGCCAGGCCAGCGCCTGCCGACGATTGGCCGACTCGACGCTGTCGATATCCGGGGCGTCGATCCAGAGCGCATCGCGGTGGCCGGCGACGCCGTGGCGTTTGATCTGGACGCTTTCGAGCGGCAGATCGGCGGGCAGCTCGGCCAGCTCGACCGATTCGTGTACGTACACGGTGACTTCGCGCGAGGTGGGGCGCTCGACGCCCACGCGCGCGACATCCGCTCCCGCCAGCCGATTGAGCAGGCTGCTCTTGCCCACCCCGGTGCCACCAAAGAACGCGACCACCAGCGGCCGAGCCTGCTGATCCACGAACAGATCGCCCGGCGTACCTTGTTCAACCGCGTTCAGGCGGGCCAGGTCGTCCT
>CAZUCH010000037.1:0-12980 GCA_964619045.1 uncultured Planctomycetales bacterium
ATACGTTGGCTAGGGATGCAAGCGTTTTCTTGCCAAAATGTGATTGGGGGGTGCGACACGCCCTGCCGTGCGGCTCACCGGTCGCTAACGCTCGCGGTTCTGATCGGGGGCGGTCGCGGGCTCTTCTTCGGTATCGCCAGCGTCGGTTGCGGGCTTCTCGCTGTTGTCCGCGTCGGCCGCGGGGTGCTCACCCGCAGTCGCGGGCTCGTCGTCTTCGGCCGTGGCCGGACCCAGGTGCTTGGCGGACTGCGTGAGGAACCTCTCCGCTGATGCGTAGCCGGTGTTGCGTCCGATCTCCGTCCCGTCGGCCTTCACGAATAGCAGGGTGGGATACGCCGAGACGTGGTAGCGCTTGGCGATGTCCTTGTGTTTCTCGGCATCGACCTTGATCGCGATCGTCTTCTCGGCCAGCCAGGCTTGGACCTTCTTGTCCTTGAAGGTCGTCTTGTCGAGCTGCTTGCAGGGTCCACACCAGACGGTGTAGAAATCCAGGAAGACAGCCTTGTTCTCCGCCTTGGCCTTCTTGCAGGCAGCCTCGAAGCTGAGATTCTGGAACGGTAGCTCGACCTTGTGAGCCGCCGTCTCCGGCTTGTCCGACGGGTTTGGGCCCTCTGGAGCGGTGGCCTGCTTCTCGCACGCCGTAACCACGCCCAGCAACATACCGAAAGCAACAGCGATCAGACAACGCGTCTTCATACCGAGTATCCTCATTGTCCCAACACACGGCCACCTCACTAGCGGCACGGGAAACTTCCAACATGATTGTAGCCAACCGCGGGCGACGGTAAAAGACGTGGCGACGGGTCGATTGCCACATAATGCGCCGGGCACTGTCCCGAGAGGGTGTGGCCGCCGTATGCGGACGTCGCAGCGCTGCCGGCGTCGCGGTGGAGCCACACCAACGCGTCTTGGCTTTCGCCACTTCCAGATCATCGCTCGCGCGGCCTTGTCCCTGGGTCTGTTCCGCGTGGCGAGCTTCTTCATTCTACCCGTTGATCCCGCCATCCTCGACCGGCGCCTACCAGGCCTCCAGGTCGCCGACGACTTCCTCCACCAGATCCTTGATTGTCAGCAGTCCGATGCACCGGCCGGCGTGGTCTCGCACGATCGCCATCGCTTCGCGGGCCCGCTGCATCTCCAGCAGAGCCGCCGACACGCTGACCCCGTCGGCAATCATGAGCGGCGGGCGCGCGTGCTCGGCAATCGGTCGATGTTGTTCGTCGGTCATAATGTCGTACACATTCACGACGCCCACGACATGGTGCTGCTCGCCGTGGTATACCGGCAAGCGCGAGAAGTGTGCCATGCGCGCCACGCGCAGGAAGTCGGCGCGCGGCACGTCGAGCGCCAGCATGGCCGCGCGGGCGCGCGGCACCATCACGTCGCGCACTCGCACGCTGGAGAGATTCAATACGCGCTCGATCAGGTCGCGCTGCATGGTCGACAGTCCGCGCCGGGCGGCCCCTTCACACAGCAGACGCGCGATGCGCGCCCGGGGTAGCAGGTCGGCTTCGCGACTTGCTTGGCCCGGGTCAATCCAGCGCACCAGCACATGCGTCAGGTTTCGCAGCATCCACACCAACCCCGTGAACCTCGCCAGCCGCAAGCTCAGCATCAGCGGCCGGCTCGCCAACGACATGAATCGGTTGCTGTCGCGTCTGAAACGATCCTTGGGGATGATCCCCCCGAACACCAGTATCAGGGGCGTGACAATCGCCGTGGCGTACACTTCAGCCATGGTGGCCGAGACAGCGCTCAGGAGCGCCGCCGTCACGCAAGCCGTCGCCACGTAGTCGGCCACATTG
The DNA here is from genome assembly GCA_964619045.1 of uncultured Planctomycetales bacterium. Lineage (GTDB taxonomy): Bacteria > Planctomycetota > Phycisphaerae > UBA1845 > Fen-1342 > JANQFV01. The sequence goes on from CAZUCH010000037.1 coordinate 1,806, forward strand.
GTACCCAGCAGCGTCGTTATGACCAGGTCTTCCGGTCGCCGGACAAGTTCCTTTAGTCGCGCCGCCGACGGGTCACCTTTGTCGTGCGCCACGCGCAGCCGCACGCGATCCAGGCAGTACACTCCCATCTCGGAGCCGGAAAAGAAACCGCTGAGCACTATTGCGACCAGCAGGCCCAGAACCAGCAGCGCCACCGTCATTCCGCCACCCCCTCTGCGCACTCCGCCGCCTCAAGCACGCGCAACCGCAAGCGGTCGATTCGCCAGCGCCTCATGTTGGTGACGCGCAGCTCGATGTTCCCCAACCGAACAACGTCGCCGGTCCGCGCCGGGCGTCCCAGTTGGGCCATCACCAAGCCGCCGACGGTGGCGCTGCGTTCCGCGCGTGGCGGCAATTGAAAAGCCTCCACCCAGTACTGCACACTGAGCCGCCCGCTGATGTCGTACTCATTCTCGGCGATGGCCCGGATATCCGGCGTCTCGGTCCCGTCCTCGGGGTCGTGCAACTCGCCGACGATCTCCTCCAGCACGTCCTCCAACGTCACCAGGCCGGCCATGCCGCCGAATTCGTCCACAACGATCGCCACCTGGGTCCGCGATTCGCGGAAGTGGGCCAGGAGTTGCTCGCAACTGATCAACTCCGGCACAAACCGCACCGGCAGCACCAAGTCTCGAAGCGGCCGATCCGGATCCAGAAACAAAACCTTCGCGTACACGAGCCCGATGATGGTGTCTTTCGAACCCTCGAAGACCGGCACCTTCTTGTGTCGCGTTTGACGCATCAGGGCGCGCAGCCCCTCTGGCGGTTCGTCCACGTCGTAGGCCGTGACTTCCACGCGCGGCACCATCACGTCGCGCACGCGCGTCTGCCCCAGATCGATGATCGAGCGCAGGAAGGTGTTCTCCAGGGGCTCGATCGTGCCGCCGCGCCAGCTCAGCTCCAGGAGCGTCTTCAGTTCGTCGATGGAAACGCCGCTCGCAGCGCCGGCCCGACGTGCCCGGGCGCCCCCCAGCACGACACGCGTGAACGGCTCGGCCAGAAACCAGTCGATCACCCGGCCAACGGGCCCGGCCACGAATCCTGCCCCACGCACGGCCGTCGCCGCGACCGGCAGCAATCGCTCCGGCAAGCTGACCGCCAGCACCTTCGGCACGACCTCCCCGCCGACCACGACCAGCAGCACGCTGGCTAGGCCCGACACTGGCGCTACCCAGGCTCCCATCTGGCCGGACAGGTTCCGGAAGAACACGTACGATGTGGCGAACAACAACACGTTCACGGTTGTGTTGGCCACCAACACGGTCATTAGCGTCTGCTTCGGACGCCGCATGAGTTGCGCTGCCACTCGCCGGAGTGGACTGGAGCTGGCGGCCGCCCGTTCGAGCTGCACGCGCGTGAGTGAGAACAGCACCGTCTCACTGCCCGAGAACAGCCCCGAAAGCATGACCAGTAGTAGAATCAGACCCGCATTTAGCGCAAAGCCCGACCGGCTCACCCCCACAAGCGCCAGCATGATGCCAGTTCCACTCATAGACTCACGGCCCAAGTGTACTGACTATCCGCGGCCCAGTCAGGCCGAGTGCCGCGCCAAAGGAGGGGGGTAACAAGCTCAATGCTCTCGCGGGCAGGCGGTGAGCCCACTATGCAAACAGATCCCGCAGCCACTGGGCTGTGGTCTGGCGCCCCAACTCGCCGATCGCCTGTGTCAGCGGGATGTCCTTCGGGCAAACCTTGACGCAGTTCTGCGCGTTGCCGCAATCCGCGATTCCGCCCGGTTCCATGATCGCGTGCAGCCGCTCATCCTTGAAGAACCCGCCCGTGGGGTGCGAGTTGTGCAACGCCACTTGCGCCAGCGGCGACGGCCCCATGAATTTCGACCCCTCATGGAACTGCGGGCACACCTCCATGCAGCAGCCGCACGTCATGCAGCGCGAGAACAAGTAACGCAGCGACTGCTTCTTCGGGCTGATGAGCGGCGCGTGACGACGGATGTCCTGTGAGCCGTCTATCGGCACCCAGGCCTTCACCTTGAGCAGAGCATCGAACATCTTCTGTCGATCAATCTGCAAGTCGCGAACAACCGGGAACTTCGTCAAGGGCTCCAGCACAATCGGCTGCGTGAGCTGGTCGATGAGCGCCGCGCACGATTGCCGCACTTCGCCGTTGATGATCATCGAGCAGGCCCCACAGACCTCCTCCATGCAGTTCGACTCCCACACGACCGGCTCGACGCGCTCGCCGCGCGCATTGACCGGGTGCTCGCGCAGGTACATCAGGGCCGAGACCACGTTGTGCCCCGGAGCGTACGGCATCTTGAATTCTTCCCAATACGGCTTGGTACCGGGGCTATCCTGACGCTTGATCTTGAAGTGAATCTCTTTGGCCATGCTCCATCTTCCTCGGCAGTCTGACTAGCGCGCGTCAATCGCGGCACGTCTAATAGACACTAGCGATAATCCCGCGGCTTCTCCGGCGGCAAGACCGACATATCCACCGGCCTGTAACTGATCTTGGGACCGGACTCAGTGTGCGTCGCGATCGTGTGTTTCAGCCACTTTTCGTTGTTGGCCTTCCACGCGGCCTTGTACTCCTCGAACTCCGGGTCACCCTCGAATTTGCCCTCGGGGATCTTCAGCTCAAACTCGGCCTTGAAGTGCGAGCCCCGGCACTCGTCCCGCAAGCGGGCACTCTTGGCAATCACCTCGGCCAGCACGATCATGTCGCACACCTGCCGGCCCCACGACAGCGATTGGTTGGCCCACTCGCCGCGATCGTCCAGCGATATGTTCTTCGAGCGTTCCTTGAGTGTTGCCAGCCCCGCCAGGGCCTTGTCCAGCCCCGCATTGTCGCGCTCGACGAAGACCCGCTCGCGCATCAGGTCGCCCACCTCGCGGTGCAACGCAAATGCGTTCTCGCCGCCGTCGCAACTGGCGAGCGCCCGATTGGCATCTTCCTGGCGTTTCTGCTCGGCGTTGAAGAGGGCCTGTGGAGCCTCGGCGCTACCCTTCTTGAAGTTCTTCACATAAGCCACGACCGCATCGCCGGCCACTTGGCCGCTGTAGGGCGCGCTCAGCAGCGAATTCGCGCCCAGACGATTGGCTCCGTGATAGGCGAAATCGCACTCGCCACAAGCGTACAGGCCTGTGATATTCGTCGCGTGGTTCTTCGGCGACACTCGCGCCATCCTGCCACTCTGCTCGTCGGTCTCGTAATCGACCCACAGCCCGCCCATCGAGTAGTGCGTGGCCGGGAAGATCCGCATCGGCACTTCACACGGGTCTTCACCCACGAACGTGCGGTACATCTCCAAAATGCCCCCCAGGCGCGTCTCCAGGAACTCGCGCGGCAGATGCGTCAAATCGAGATAGACCAGATCATCGCCACGAACCCCCAGCCCCATATGCCGCACCGCCCGGCAGATCGCCCGCGACGCCACGTCACGCGGCACCGTGTTGCCATAGGCGGGATACCATTCTTCGAGGAAGTAGAACCGCTCCTCGTCTGGAATATCCCGCGGCTCGCGCGTGTCGCCGGCCTTCTTGGGCACCCAGATGCGCCCGCCCTCGCCGCGACAGGCCTCCGACATCAGCCGGTTCTTGTCGTGCCCGGGGATGCCGGTCGGGTGAAACTGGATGAACTCGGCGTTGGCGAATTGAGCGCCCTGCTGATACACCCGCGAAGCCGGCGCCCCGGTCGAGTTGTTCGACATCGTCGAGCGGCCATACGTTAGGGCCAGCCCGCCCGTCGCCAGGACCACCGCCGCGGCCGGGAAAGTCGATACCTTCATTGAGCCGAGGTCCATTGCGGTCAGGCCGCGGCAGACCTGTTCGTCGTCGAGCACGATTGAGAGGAAATCCCAGCCCTCGAACTTGCGAACCAGGCCCTTGGCTTCCCAAGCCCGGACCTGCTCGTCGACCGCGTATAGCAATTGCTGGCCGGTCGTCGCGCCCGCGAAACACGTTCGCCGGTTCTTGACGCCGCCGAACAGCCGTTGATCTATGACGCCTTCCGGGGTCCGGCTGAAGGTCACGCCCATGCGGTCGAAGGCCCGGATCACACCCGGAGCATCTTCGCAGAGGCTCTTGATAGGCGGCTGATCAGACAGGTAGTCGCCGCCCTTGATCGTGTCCACAATGTGCTGCCAGACCGTGTCGTTCTCGCCCTTCACATCCAGCACGGCGTTGAGGCCGCCCTGGGCGCAGCACGAGTGCGAACGCTTGACCGGGAACAGCGAGAACAGGTCGACGGGGAAGCCGCTCTCGACGATTCGCAGGGTGGCCCACAGGCCCCCCAGGCCGCCGCCGACTACGGCTATGCGTTGCTTGGCCATGATCTTGGTTTCTCTCAGCTTCGTTGCTTGACTGAGCAACCGGCCAATGACCGGCCGCAAGGTAACCAGGAGACGCGCCTAGACGAGCCCGCGTCAGTGTGCCGTGGACGCTTCCTCAACGTGAGCGTGGGCCGGTGCCGCGTCCATACTGTTGGTTCCGTTGGCCCCCGCCTTCACCGTGCCCAACGCCACCAGCGACAAGACGCCCCAGACGAGCAGCAAGACCCCAAACGCTCCGGCGGCCACCGACATCTTCTTCCGCGACGCGTCGCCGATTGTGATGCCCCAAGTGATGCAGAATGTGACGAGGCCGTTGCAGAAATGGAACACGGTCGCCGTCAGCCCGATCGCGTAGATCGCCACCCAGGCCGTGGTTGGGATGCCCATCAGGCCCGCCTGGAAGCTCTCGATCGTGAAGGCGTAGAAGTTGTCGTGCGCCGCGGCGTAGTCGCCGGCGATGCCAAACCAGTGCGCGAAGCGGTAGTGCAACAGGTGTACGACCACGAAGATGATAGTGATATACGCGGTAACGCGTTGCAGCGTGTAGCGCCAGTTATCCGCATATGGGTAGCGCATCGCGTTGGATTGACCCTGAAAGGCGATCAGGAGCCCGTAGAGCCCATGGAAGGCCAGTGGCAGGAATATGAACAGGAACTCGATGTGCTTCAACCAAGGCAGGTCATGGATCAGCGTGATGTGGTGGTTGAAGTGTCCCGCGCCCAGCCAGGCCGTTGAGTTGGCCAGCAGGTGGTTGATCAGGAACAAGCCGATCGGGACGATGCCGGTCAGCGAATGTAGTCGCCGCATGAGAAAGTGATTGCGGTCAAGCAATCCAGCCTCGGAATCTGCCACGTCGAACCTCACGTCCCCCAGAACCGCGCCATGCACGCCAACAAGTCGCACAAGCCGGCATTGTAGCCACGCTTTGCGGCTCAGGGCAACCGGCCCCTGGGGCATCAGGGAAATGAGGATCGACCCTCAGCGCCGGGGCCGTACCACAGCCGCCGGGGTGCCGATTTCAGGTCGTTCGCGATCAGATACAGTGACGGTACGACCAACAGGGTCAAGGCGGTGGAGAACGCCAGTCCGAAGCTGATCGAAATCGCCATCGGAATTAGGAAGCGGGCCTGGAACGACTGCTCGGCCATCAAGGGGGCCAGGCCGAGGATCGTCGTCAGCGAGGTCAGGATGATTGGCCGCAGGCGCCTCCGGCCGGCGGAGATCACCGCTTCGGACAGCGACTTGCCGCGGGCCGCCTCCTTGTTGGTGAAATCAACGAGGATCAGGGCGTCGTTGACCACGATTCCGGTCAAGGCCACCAACCCGATCATTGACAGAATCGTCAGCGGATAGCCCATGATGTAGTGCCCCACAACCGCCCCGGTCACGCCAAACGGCACGGCCATCAGCACTACCAGCGGATGGAGGTAGCTCTTGAACAGCCAAGCCAGGGCGATGAAGATCATCACGATCACGATGACGAAGTCACGCCTTAGTGAACCCATCGACTTGGCTGTTTCACGCTTGTTGCCGGCAAACTCGACCTGCACGCCCGGCAACCGGTGCTCCAGATCAACGACGAAACCGCTCATGCCGGCTATGATCTCGCTCGCGTTGCCCTCGGCCTGATCCACATCGGCAACCACAACCACCGCCCGGCGCTGGTCGATTCGGCGAATCGCGGCCGTGCCCTCGGCTTCCTCGATCCGCGCCACCTCGCACAGCGGCACCGGAGCCCCGCTCGCCGTCGTGATTCGCATCTGGTCAAGCTCATACACGTTGCGCCGCCGCTCTTCCGGAAAACGCACCCGGATATCGACGTCTTCGCGGTCACGCTGCAAGGTGCGCGCTTCGAGCCCGAAGAAAGCGCCACGCAACTCGGTCGCCAGGGCCTGGGTCGTCAACCCCAGCGAACGGGCCGAGTCGAGCATCGTGATCTGCAATTCCCGCCGGCCGCGCTCGTAGTCGTCGTCGATATCGTGGACGCCTTCATGCCGAGCCAGCTCCTGTTTGATCTCGCCGGCGGCCGCCAGGATGGAGTCGATGTGCGCGCCGGTGATCTCGACTTCGATCTCGGCTCCGGCGGGCCCCCCGTGGACGGACGAGAACTTCAGCGCGTTGATGCCAACGATGCCGTGCGCGGCCACGCGCATCGCGGCGACGATCTCCGTGCTCTGGCGCTCGCGCTGCTCGACACTCGCCAACTCGACGATGATCTGGCCCAGGTGCGAGCGCGCCGAGGCCGTGGCCCCACCTTCGTCAGCCTGAATCTGCGCTCCGACCAGCGTGTAACTCGACTTGACCTCGGGGAACTGCCGCTCATCGAGGATCAACTCCTCGATGGTGCTCAATGTGGTCTCGGTTTGGGCGGCGGGCGTGCCCACCGGCATCTCCAGGTTCACCAGCAGCGTCTCGGAGTCCATCGCCTGGATCATGACGAACTCGACGTGTCCGCCCGCCACCAATCCCAACGACATCAGCAAGAGGCTGCACGCCGCGGCGACCGTCACATAGCGATAGCGCGTCGCCAGGCGAAGCAGACGCTCGTAGTGGCCTGCCAGCACGGTCTGAATCAGGTACTGCTGCTTCTCGCGTAGCGGCCCCATCAGGCGCGCCAGCCAGTGCCGCGGCGGGGCGTCGCTCAAATCCCGCCGCACCGACTGTAGCGTATCGGCCAAGTGGCAAGGCAGGATCATCAACGCCTCGACCAGCGAGATGATCAGGGCCGACATTACCACGATCGGCAAGACCCCCATGAAGTCGCCCATGCGCCCCTCGATGAACATCAGCGGAAAGAAGGCACCGATGGTCGTGGCCACCGCCACGATTACCGGCCGGCTGACCTCGTTCGCCCCGTCCACCGCCGCCGTGCGAGGGTCTTCGCCGCGTTCCACGCGCGCGTAGATGTTCTCGCCCACGACGATGGCGTCGTCCACGATCAATCCCAGCACGACGATCAGCCCGAACATGCTGATCAGGTTTAGCGTCGCACCCAGCAGACTCATCAACACAATGCCGCCGCATAGCGACAGCACCAGTCCCATCATGACCCAAAAGGCCACGCGCCAGTTGAGCGTGAGCAGCAGCGCCAAAAAGACCAGCAGCAAGCCCCACAGTCCGTTCCGTTCCAGCAAGTCCAGCCGGTCCGTCACGTAGCGCGACAGGTCGCTGTGCAACTCGAGCGTCAACCCGGCCGAGTACGGATTCCGCCGCGCGTCGTCCCAGATGCGCTCCACGTCCGGGCCGACCCCCAACCGCGTCAGCCAGTCCGCCTGCAGCGGCTGACCCTGCTTGCCCGCCACGAACGCCTTGACGCGCGCGGCCATTTCGATCGCGTCCTGATCGCTCGTCTGGTAGACCGTCACATCGACCGCGGGTTGGCCGTTAAAACGCCCGCGCAGATCGCTGTCCTCGAAGCCATCCACCACGCGCGCCACGTCGCGCACGCGGATCGTGTCGCCCGCCGACCCGCCGGCCGCCGCGCTGCCCGTGCGAATGATCGTGTCGGCTATTAGCTCGACTTCGTCGGTCTCGCCCAACGTTCGCACGGCCACATTCTGATCCACGGTCTTCACTTGACCGCCGGGAAGGTCCAGGTTGCCGCGCCGGATCGCGTCGGACACCTGAGCCAGTGACAGTTGGTACTCGATGAGCTTCTCGGGACATACCTCGACGGCCAGCTCGTCCTTCCGCGTCCCGGCCAGTTCCACGTCCGTGATGTCCTCTAAGCGCAGCAAGTCATCACGCAGTTGCCGGCCGGCGGCTTTCAGAGCGAACTCGTCCGCGGCACCATGCAACGCCACCGAAATGACCGGCAAGCGCGGCTCGAACTTCTGGACCCGCGTCGTCTCGGATTCCTCGGGCAGCTCGTCACGTGGGATGGCGTCCACCGCGGCCTTGAACTCGTTGACTTTGTCGTCCAGATCGGTGACGTCGTTGGTCAGCGATACGAGCAGGATGCTGAGCCCCTCCGATATACGCGTCTCGATCTTGTCGATGTACTCTATGCTCTTGATCTCCTCCTCGATCCGGATCGCGATGCCCTTCTCGACCTCCTCGGGCGTCGCGCCGGGATAGACCGTCGAGATCATGATCTGGTTGGGGCGCGACTCGGGGAACATCTCACGCACCATGGTCAGCCCCGTGTACACGCCGGCCACCAGGATCCCCACCATCAGCAGGTTCACCAGGACCGGGTTCTCGACGCTGAACTTGGGTAGTGACATCAGGGTTGCTTCGTCGCGGTTGTGGATTGCGATTCCGCCGGGCGCGCCGTCGCCCCGACAGGCGTCACCGGCAAGCCTTCGGCCAGCACATCCAGATTGCTGGTTATTACGACCTCGCCCGGTTCCAGGCCGGATACGACCGTCCGGTCGAGAACTTGGCGCTCCACGATGACAGCGCGTTCACGCGCCAGTCCTCCCTCACACACATAAACCAGACCCCGTCGCACACAGCCGCGCGGAACCAGCAGAACGTCGGTCAGCGTCGGGCCATCGATGTGGGCCTCAACGAACATCCCCGGTGTCAACAGCGCTCCGCGCTCGTCATCCTCTTCGTTGACCACCTCCGCAAACACCGAGAAGCAGCGCGTCGACTCGTTGGCGCTGGGGCTGATCCGCGCCACCTGACCGCTCCACCAGTCGTCCGGCCGGCTCTCCAACGACAACCGCACCGCCGCTCCCACGCGCACGCTAGCGCGCCACGACACCGGCAACTCGATCGGCACCTCGATCAGGCTCGCGTCCTGCAACTTCAGAAGCTGTTGCCCCGGGCGAACCTGTTCGCCGATCTCGACCCCCATGCTCTCGATCCGTCCGGCGAACGGCGCTGTGATCCGACACCGGCCCACGTTCAGATCGGCCAGCTCGACCTCCGCCGCCCGCAGCTCACACGTCGCCACCAGTCGGGCACGGCTATCGGGCCAGGCAGCCAGCTCGCCCTCGATCTGCTGGAGCGTCCGCCGGGCGCGTTGCAGCGCCAGGCGCGCCACATCCAACTCGCGGGGGTTGGACGTCCCCGCCTCGATCAGCTCCAGGTCGCGACCGTATTCGCGCTCGGATACGTCGTGTTCCGACTTGGCGGTCGAGACCATGTCTTCCAGGTTGCGCCGCCGAACGTCCAACCGAGCCAAGTCCGCTTGCTCGGCGGCCAGCATGGCTTGGGCTCGCGCAAGCTGAGCTTGATAGTCGCGCTCATCAATCCGCAGCAGCAGCGCGCCTTCCTCGACGGCGACGCCCGCGCGCAGACCTTCGGCCAACTCGACGACTTGTCCGGTCACCTGGGCCCCGATCACGGCCAACCGATCGGCCTGGGCCGTGCCGAAGCCGACCATCGGCACGATAATCGTCTCCGGACGCAACTCAATCGCGCTGACCGTCAGCGGCCGCCGATTCGTCTCCCGCGCTTCCGGCTCTTGGCGCAAGCTGACCAGGATCTTGAACACCCCCGCTCCGCCGGCCAGGATTACGACTCCCAGAATGGTCGAAATCAGTACGCGCCTGCCCATACAATCTCGCAATTACGTCCACGTCGGCCCCCGCCCCCGACCATTTGTCGAGAGCGGAAACAGAATGCAATCTCATCAGTATATGCACTCGCGGCTGTCGCAAACAGCGGCCAACCGTGGATTGATCGCCGCCTCGCCTTTCGCGGGCCGGCGTCGCCCCTACAATTGTCGCCGCCTGGAGAAGCCGTCGAGAGAGTGAGTTATGGCACCTGGAGACAACGTGCGGGACGCCGTCGTGGTACATCTGATCGCGGCCGACACGCCGGCGACTCGGCTGGACGTGCTGGCGAAGCTGTGCGCGGCGTCAGCCGGTGCTGCTCGCCAGCTTGTCTTCCACGTTGGGTCTGGGGCGCTCCGCCGGCGATTGCCGAACACCGTCGAGCGCCTCCACGCCGCCTTGCCCATCGTGCGGATGCAGGCACACGTACTGGCTCGACACCTGCGCCGCCGACTGCCGCGCGCGCACTCGTCGCGTGTCATTCTGCACGCTTGGTCGCCGGCCGCTGCTGATTGGGCGTGGCCACTGGCCGACGGCCGGCGGCTATTGCTGATCGAGGCCGACTTGGACGTGAACCTGGTCACCTGGGCTCGCCGCTTGATCGCTCGTGGCGGCCCCGGACCGCATGGGTTCGTCTGCCAGTCCCAGGCGGCCCGCCGGCAACTGATCCAAGCCGGGGCGCTGCCCAACAGTTGCGCCGTGATTCGCCCCGCCATCGAACCACCGCCGCGCGATGCCGAGAGTCGCGCCGCCAGCCGCGCTCGACTGAGACTACCCGGCGACGTCATCGCCATCGCGGCACTCCCCACGGACACACGCCGCGGCGGAGTCACGGCGGCCGCTTGGGCCACACTGATACTCGATAGACTGCGCTCCGACGTGCGCCTGCTCCTACCGGCCACGAGTCTGGAGCGGCCCCGCGCGGAGCGTCTGTTGCGCAACTGCGAGCGAGGGTCGTTGGTCCACACCGTGCCGCCCGAGGACGACTGGGCTACGTTGCTGGCCGCCGCCGACCTGGGTGCCTTCTTGCCGTCCGGCGATGCCGGCCCTGCCGGCTTGGCGCTGGCGCTGGCGAGTGGTTGTCCGGTCGTGGCCACACGTGTGCCGGCGGCCACCGAGTTGCTTCAGCACGGAGACAGCGCCTGGCTCTGTCGGCCGAGTGACCCGGCCGATGCCGCCCGACGCTTGCTACAGGCCATCGAGGAACCCGCCCAATCCCGCCGCCAGGCGCGCCGCGCTCAGCAGCGCGCACGCGAACTGTTCTCACTCCAGCAGATGCTCGCGGCCTATCACCAAGTCTATGGGAACCTGGTCGAGTGCCGCCCCGCAGCCAGCTAA
>CAZUCH010000038.1:0-8700 GCA_964619045.1 uncultured Planctomycetales bacterium
GGTACTGACGGCTCTTCGGGCTTGGGAGTCCGCGGGGCAAACCGCGACCGACAAGTCGCCGGGGGATGCAATCGGCGTGCCGCGCCTGGAACTGAGTTCCCAGGAGTGGGATTTCGGGGAGGTTTGGCAGGGCGAGCCACTGGCGTTCGAGGTGCGTATCAAGAACACCGGCGACGCTCCGCTCACGCTGGAGGTCAAGACATCTTGTGGCTGCACCACGCCGACGCGACCCAAGAGCCCGCTCGACCCCGGCGAATCGGACGTGATGAAGATCGAATACAGTTCCAAAACGCGTGTCGGCAAGGCCAACCAGACGGTCACGCTGAATACCAACGATCCGTCGCAACTCAGCGCGCCAATCAAAGTCCTCGGCAACGTCAAGCCGCTCTACACCTTCGAACCGAGCGGTGCCGTTTTTGGCCGCGTGTTCGAGAGCACGCGCGACGAGAAGATCGTCGATATCGTCAACAAGTACACCGAACCGATCCTCCTCCAACTCGTCGAGGGGCAGGATTTCGGCCAGTTGCTGGTTGATCTCGAGGTCGTAACGCTTGGCCAACACTACCGTTTACGGGCCAAGACTCAGCCGCCCATGAAGGTCGGCTTGTTTCAGGCGGAGGTGAAACTAGCGACCGGCCTTGAGAAGGTGCCCGAGCTGAAGACGCGTTTGCATATATCGGTCCAGCCTCCCATTGCCGTGCAGCCGCCGCGGCTCCTGCTGCCGAAGAACTCGGTGAGCCCGATCGAGCGTACGCTGAAGATCACCAGCGCCCCCGATCAGCGGATCGAGATCAAGCGTGTGGTGGCCAGCCTCGACGTGATCCAGGTCGAGATCAAGGAGACGACTCTCGCAACTCCCGGTGCGGCGCGGGAGTACGAAATCAAGGTGATCTGGCCGCCGGGCGACCAGATTCCGGACGGCGTGAACCCCACCATCCAGATATTCACCTCGTCGGACAACCCGGACTACGCCGTCATCGAGGTTCAGATCAACGTGATCTCACCTCGCGCGCGCCCCGGGCCGGGCGTTCCCGCTCCCGCCACGCGACCGTCCAAGAGCGAGTGAAGCGGGCTCACATCTGGTATCGCGGCCGCCTCGCGGCGACAGAAACTTGAAAAAACCGGCTGGAATAGCGCTGGCGCCTTGCCGAAAGCCGGTCTAAGGCCCGTTGTGACAATGCGTTATCGCCCATAGTGCCAATACGCGAGGTTTGCGCTAACAAACCTTGCTCCGCGCCGGGATGTTGGGTATACTTCCACTGGCTCCCCATAGTAGTCGTCTCCGGCGATCATGTCGGCTCCCACCCCAGCCGGGCGGACGGCTTCGCGTTATATAGAATCGGACTGTGCCGTGCGCGCTTGATGCGCCTTGGTGCTGACCGAAGGCCCAGTCTCGCGACTAGCGTCGTGTGGACAGCGCTGAAGATGGGCGCGAACCGGATGGGAGAAGCGATGCTTCCCAGTGAGCCGAAGAACACCAATGCCGAAGTACACAAACTAGAACCACAGGCCAAGCTGCCGACAGCGGCGGTTCTGAGTGCCTTGTCGGCCAAGGACCAGAAGTTGCTGAAGCTGCTGTTGTCCGGAGTAGCTGAGTTCGTCGAGCACGACTTGCTCGATCAACCGGTGGCCGAGTACCTGATGCAGCGACCACTGGACGAGTCCGCGGACGGCGCCGTGGACAACGATGACAGTGGCGTGTACTCGCTCGATTCCCCGGCCGCGCCGGTGTGGAATCTCGAACGCGAGCACTTCCTGTTCCTGCGGCTCAATTACTGTCGGCTGCGAGTGTTTGAGGCCCTGCGCGAGAACGGGCAACGGCGTCTGAGCAGCGGGTTGACGCAGCACGTCCTACATTGGGAACGAGAGGTACACAACACCCGAAGCACGATCGTGCGCGACAACATGCCGCTCGTGCTGGCCATGGCCAAACGCACGCGCATCACAGGCGTCGATCGGTCAGACCTCATCAGCGAGGGCAATCTGGCACTGCTGCGCGCCGTGAACAAGTTCGATTGCGCCCGCGGCTTCAAGTTCAGCACCTATGCCTGCCGGGCCATACTCAAGAGCTTCTCACGCGTGGCCACGCGAATGTCCCGGTACCGGGGACACTTCCCAACCGAGTTCGACCCCGCGCTGGAACGTAGCGACCACCTCGACCGGCGACGCGAGGAAGCCCGGGACAACAGCGTGCAGGAGTTGAAGTCGATTCTCGGTGAGAACCTCGCCGACCTCAGCGAAGTCGAGCACAAGGTCGTCCTGGCGCGGTTCTCGCTCGAACCCGATTCTGCGCTGGATAAGGTCAAGACGCTCGAGCAGGTTGGCAAGATGATCGGCGTCACGAAAGAGCGCGTGCGTCAAATCCAGAACAAGGCGCTCGGCAAGCTGCGCGTAGCGCTCGAACAATCCGCCCTGGCGAGCTAACAGCCAACGGAAGACCAACCCACGGCGTCCGGGCTCAGTCCCGGACGCCTTCCCATATGCACACCGCTCCCGGCCCGATATTCTCGGACCTTCATCGCCACCGACGCCACGCCACGCTATCCTATTCTCGTTGCCAGGTCGGCAGCGCCCAAGCCGGCGTGCTGATCTCCCGATATTGATCAGGGTATCGGCCTCTACAGAAGAATAGGAACCCGCATGATCCGTGTCGCCGGGCTGACCAAGGTTTTCCCCAACCCAGATGGGACCGAGAAGACCGCCGTCAACCATATATCCTTCGAAGTTCGCCCCGGCGAAATCTATGGCCTGCTGGGCCCCAACGGAGCCGGCAAGACCACCACCCTGCGCATGATCAGCGGCCTCCTGCGGCCCACCGCCGGACGTATCTGGATCGGCGACGAGGAGGTCACCGACCAGCCGGAGCGCGTCAAGCGCCACATCGGCTATCTCACGGCCAACACCGGCCTCTATGCCCGCCTGACGCCGCAAGAGGTGCTTGAGTATTTCGCCACGCTCTACGGCCTGTCGCGTGACGAGGCGCGTGTCCGAATCAGGGAGCTGGTCGAGTGGCTCGACATGGGTGAGTACGTTCAGCTACGGTGCGGAGCCCTCTCGACCGGACAGAAGCAGCGCACCAACATTGCGCGCGCCCTGATCGCCGATCCGCCCATTCTGGTATTGGATGAGCCCACGCTGGGGCTCGACGTGCTGTCCAATCGCGTGGTTCTGGACTTCATCCGGACGCAGGCCCAGGCCGGCAAGGCGGTGCTGTTATCCACGCACGCCCTGGACGAGATTGACCGGATGTGCCGGCGAATGGGGCTGATCCACAACGGTCGGCTCATCGCCGAGGGCGAGCTTGAGACTCTCAGGCAACAGACGGGCCACCAGCGGCTGAGCGAAGTCTTCCTGCATCTGGTGGAGGCGGATGAACCGATTCTCACGAATTAGGACGATCTGGCGCAAGGAGCTGGTAGACACGCTCCGCGATCGCCGCACGCTGATCATGATGATCTTCGTGCCGATTGTGCTGTACCCGGGGATGATGCTCCTTTCGCTCCAGGGTTTCGAGCTGCAGGTCAGCCGAATCCAGAGTGAGACGTACAAAGTCGCCGTGAACACGGACGAGGTTCGCGACTGGCTGCAATGGGTGGTCGATACCGACCCGGCTCGACGGGCTGGCATCGAGGGCCTGTCGGCGGAGGAGTTGGTCGATCTGAGCGAACAGGGCGAGCTGCCCGGCGAGGACGACGACACGCTCGCGCAGGGTGACGGCTCGGTGGCTGATGCGGCTGTTGACGATGCTCGCCGCAACCCGCCCAAGTACGAGATCTTTGTCGTCGAGGATCTGGAGGAGCTCAAAGATCGTGTAACCGGGGGCAAGATGCACATCGGGCTGGTGGTCCTGGGGAGCCTGCCGAGCGTGGACAGTGGCGGCTCGGCCCAGGCGAGGCTCGTGCTGGACCAGACCGACATTCGCAGCCAGTTCGCGGCCTCCGGCCTGGACGCCGTCTTGAGCCGTGTGGGTGATTACATTCTTGCCGAGCGGCTCAAGCGGGTTGATCTACAACCAGCCTTTGTTGCTCCCATTGCGGTGAATCAGGAGGCCATCGCCTCGCCGGAGAAGGTTGGGGGCTCGATCCTCGGCCAGATTGTCCCGTTGATCCTCATTATCATGACCATCACCGGCGCCATCTATCCGGCCATCGACCTCACGGCCGGGGAGCGCGAGCGTGGTACGCTCGAAACTCTGATGGTCGCGCCAGTGCCGACGGTCGACCTGATCGCCGGCAAATTCGTGGTGGTGGCCTTCATCGCCATGCTGAGCGCCTTCCTCAACCTGCTTTCCATCGGCGGTACGATCTACCTGGGCGGGCTGGGCAGTCTGCTCGGTCGTGGCAGCGAGATTGTGATCCCGCTGAGCTCACTCCCGTGGGTTCTGATGGTCATGATCCCGCTGGCTGTGATGTTCAGCGCGATTCTGCTGGCTGTGTGTAGCTTCGCCCGCTCGTTCAAGGAAGCCCAGAACTACGTTATGCCGGTCATGGTCGGGGCCATGATCCCCGCCGTTATCGGAATCCTGCCCGGCACGCGCCTCGAAGGCCCGCTGCTGATCATGCCGGTGACCAACATCGTGCTGCTGTCGCGCGACCTGTTCACCGGGCGCTTCGACGCGAGCGCGATTCTGTGGGTCATGCTCTCGACGACGCTCTACGCCGGGGCGGCGGTGGCGGTGGCCGCCAAGCTATTTGGCCAGGAAGCAGTGCTGTTCTCCGACAGTGGCTCGATCAAGACTCTCTTTCAGCGCAAGTTCTTCAAGCCCAAGAGCATACCGACCGCCGCCCAGGCCTTCTTCCTGGTGGCCTTCGTGTTCTCGGCCAATTTCTTCGTGCAGCGATCACTGCTGACGACGCCGGGCATCGTCGGCACGATCTGGTTCTGGTGGGGCGTGGCCGCGATTCTGGTGGTCCTGTTTGCGCTGCTGCCCATGGGGGCGGCCCGCTATCTCCGTATTCGCATCAAGACCGCTTTCAGCCTGACTAGACCGCGACCGCTTGTGATGATTGCGGCCCTGTGTTTCGGGCTGTCGACCTGGGTTCTGGGCCAGGCTTGGTTCGGCTTCCAGAGCTCCTGGCTGCCGATGCCGCCCGAAATGGAGCAGGCCTACGCCGATATGGAAGCGATGTTGGGCGACATCAACGTTTGGGCCATGGTGTTCTTCCTGGCGCTGGTTCCCGCCGTTTGCGAGGAGTTGTTCTTCCGTGGCTATGCTCTGAGCGGTCTCCGCGGTTCGCTCGGGAAGTGGGGAGCCATCCTGGTGGTCGCGGTGGCCTTCGGCGCCAACCACCACAGCATCCACCGAATCATCATGACGACCGGGCTGGGCGTGCTGCTGGGGCTACTGGCGATCCAGGGACGTTCGGTCTGGCCCGCGCTGCTCGCCCATCTCATGCACAACGGCCTCAACGTCCTCTGCTTGCACGAGGACGCATTGCAGCCTCTCCTGGAACGCCTCGGCTACACCGTTACCGATGGGCAGCCGCCCCTGGTGTGGCTCATCGGGGCTCTGGCCCTGACATCGCTGGGCGTCATTCTGTGCCTGATAACGCCAAAACGTGAGCGCGCACTGGAAAACCAGCCGCCGATGCGGCAATATGGCGCAGTTGAAAGTACCGGGGTATCCTGACCGGCCGGCGACCGCTGCCAAGCGGTGTCGGCGAACGAACTCGTCGGCTTGCCGCCGCACAGGTGCCGGAAGATGATCGTCACACGCCGTCTGACTCAATTCGCCTTTCTCGCTCTAACCATCATTGCCGTATTCATCGTCAAGGGTCACGCTGAGCGCTGGTGCCCCTTGGGCGGCGTCGAGGCTCTCTACAGCTACCTGACCGTGGGCAACATGACCTGCTCCCTCGGCGTGTCCACTTCTTCATAATGGGCGCCGTGCTGCTGATGACGCTGCTGCTGAGGCGCGCATTCTGCGGATTCATGTGCCCGATCGGGACAATCTCCGAGTGGCTCCAAGCCGGAGCGCGCCGACTCGGTCTCAAGCCCATCCCCATCCCGTATGCACTCGACCGCGTGCTCTCATTGCTCAAATACCCCGTGCTGGCCATAATCCTCTACATCACCTACAAGTCCGGCGAGTTGCTCTTTCGCGGGTTTGACCCCTGCTACGTGCTCATCAGTCGTCACGGCAAGGACATCACGATGTGGT
Source organism: uncultured Planctomycetales bacterium (assembly GCA_964619045.1). Lineage (GTDB taxonomy): Bacteria > Planctomycetota > Phycisphaerae > UBA1845 > Fen-1342 > JANQFV01. The sequence goes on from CAZUCH010000038.1 coordinate 6,161, forward strand.
CCTACGTCGCCGCCGGCGGTATCGTGGTTGCTTCGTTGTTCATGATCCTGCCCTTCTGCCGGTGGCTGTGCCCCTTGGCCGCAGTGCTGAATCCCTTCTCGGCGATCGGGCTCGCGCGCGTTAAACGCGACTCGGAGACCTGCGTCGATTGCGGTCTGTGCGCCCCGGCCTGCCCGATGGGAATCAAGGTGGACAAGCTCGAAGAGGTCACAGCAGCCCGTTGCACATCCTGTCTCGATTGCGTCGCCGTTTGCCCCAAATCGTCCAAGGGAGCTTTGACCTGGGGGCCACCCCGGATGCTGGGCCGACGTTGGCCGAGTGGGCTGATCGTCGTCATCATGTTGGCTTGCGTCGGCGCGGCCGTCGCAGCCACCTACGCATTCCCGCTGCCAAGCTACATCGAGACCATCGGCGAACAGCCTCAGACGGTCGCCAGTGTGCGCTACACCGTCGATGGTGTGACCTGCCGCGGCTCCTCCAGTCGGATAATTGACTGGCTGCATCGTGACGACGAGTTCGCCGTGCCCGGATACCTGAAGATCGAAACCTGGCCGGCACCCAAGAACGCCGGGCTCCGGATCACGTTCGACCCCTCACAGACCAGCGCGGACGCTGTTCGCCAAGCCCTGAGCGAGGCGAGTCTGAACCTGTTGGCGGGCGAATTCGAGTTCTCACCGTACGAAATAGTGGCAGAAGAGTAGCCCGAGAGCGGTCTCGGCTCATCTCTCCCCATGTCCTCCCCGTGGCGGCTGCCAGAAGAATGCGGGAATCCGCGCCGCGTTATCGGATTACCCATGTAGGCTCTCGCGCGAGGGCTCCGGAATCGGGTCGATATCAGGAGGCCAGGTATGCGGTGCATCATTATCGCGACAATCGTGGCGGCGGCTTGTACGTCGCTGGCAGTAGCCCAATTCGAAATCAGCGCCACTAGTGAGAAGCTGGAACTGAGCCTGGAACGACCGCCGGACTCGGCACAGATCAAGGCCGCGAGGCCCGAGTATTTCGATGGCTGCGGAGTGCTGCGGCTTGGGCCACAGACCTGCATCCTGATCCATACCGACGATGGCCGGGCCTACGCCGTCGAGAACACCGGCAACTTCTGGCCGGGTGAGTATGTGCATGTCAGCGGCCTGATCGACGAGGACGCACTGGCCTGTTGGCCGGCCTCCATTCCAGCCATCTACGACAACACAATTGGCGCCTGCTTCGCCGGCTACGGGACGCTGCGACGCGGGCCGCAGGGCTGCTTAGTGCAGTTTGTCGCTGACGAAGGCGGCACCTACGTGCTAGATGACAATGGCGACTTCTGGTGGGGTGACCGGGTCTACGTCACCGGCGCAATCAACGAGGAGTCGATGCCATGCTGGCCATATGACACGCCCGCTATCGAGAACAACACGATCCAGGGCCTCTTTGAGGGCTACGGAACACTGCAACGTGGGCCGCAGGGCTGCTTCATGCAGTTTGTCGCCGAAGAAGGCGGCACCTACGTCCTCGATGACTATGGCGATTTCTGGTGGGGTGACCGGGTCTACGTCACAGGCGCGATCAACGAGGAGTCGATGCCATGCTGGCCGTATGACACGCCCGCTATCGAGGACAACACGATTCAAGGTTGCTTCTCGGGCTTCGGCGTGCTGGATCGTGGTCCGCAAAACTGCATCGTGCGATTCATTGCCGACGAAGGCGGGGCCTACGTCCTCGATGATTACGGCGACTTCTGGTGGGGTGACTGCGTCTATGTCTCGGGCGCGATCAACGAGAACTCGTGGGCCTGCTGGCCGGCCGTAACTCCGGAGATCGAGCACAACGTGATCGAGGCCTGCCCGGAGTAGCCACGCCGGTCAGTCCGTGCGCCGCGTGCCCCGGTATAGCTCGTACTTGAGCAATCGGCAGTCGATCTTGGCGTTCATGAACTCCAGCCGGCGGCTGATGCGCAGGCCGATCTTCTTGGCCAGATCCAGGTTGCCCGTGAAGACGTAGCCGGTCCAGCCCGCGCAGCTCTGCTTCAAGAAATCGCCGATGCGCTTGTAGGTTCCCTCCAACTCGGAGGTCTCCCCGAGGCGCTCGCCGTATTCAGGGTTGAGAATGACGATTCCATCTTCCGGCGGGATCATGGTCGCGGCGAAATCACACTCGTCGAACTGAATCATGTGATGGACGCCGGCGGTCTCAGCGTTCTTGCGGGCCGCCCAGATGGCCCTCTCGTCAATGTCGGTGGCGATGATCGGGGCTATCGGGCCCTTGTTGCGAATCTTCTTGGCCTCGATGCGCATAGTCTTCCAGGCGTCGGCGTCGAAGCCCATGTGGTGCATGAACCCAAAGTTGCCCCGCAGCAGTCCCGGAGCACGGCCCGACGCGATCAACGCCGCCTCGATGGCCAGGGTGCCGCTGCCGCACATTGGGTTGACCAGCGGCACCGATCCATCGTACCCGGTGGCCATGATGACGGCCGCGGCCAGCGTCTCCTGCATCGGTGCCTTGTGCGGTATCTTGCGGTAGTTGCGGTCGGCCAGCTTGCGCCCCGAGGTGTTCATGAA
>CAZUCH010000038.1:8800-12939 GCA_964619045.1 uncultured Planctomycetales bacterium
CCGGTGCGCAAGAACAGGTTCAGACGCATGGCGTCGCGCAGCCCGGCGGTTATCTCCAGCCCGGTCGGCCGTGTCGAATCAACCGTGTAGCCGAGGCCTTCGACCTCCCGCTCCAGGTAGCCGACCAAGCCGGGTGCGCAGGTGATACGGATCGTCGTTGGGTCTTTGAGTGTCATCATCACCGCAGACCATAATCAGTTTCGTGGCCGCCGCAAAGCGGCCGCCGGGGTTGAGGATCGAGGATTGAGGATTGAGTGTGCGCGGCCCAAGGCCATGCTATGATCCACCTCATGCCAGGATTGTTCGATGGAACTCCGCTGGAGAGGCCGGTCACTTGTCAGGTTTGCGAGCAGCCGCTCGACAAGTGTGCTTGCCCGCGTGATGCCGGCGGAGAGGTGCGGCCGCCCAAGGACCAGCCGCTGCTCGTCAGCCGCGAGAAGCGTCGCAAGGGCAAGACTGTGACCGTGGTCAGCGGGCTAGACCCCGTCGCATCCGACCGAAACGCGCTCTTGAGCAAGCTGAAGTCAGCCTGCGCGGCCGGCGGCACGATTGCCGAGGGCGGAATAGAGATCCAAGGTGATCACCGGCAGAAGGTCATGGCCATCCTCAAGGATCTCGGGTACCCCGTGCGTGCTCGCGGCGGGTAATCAGCCGGCCGACGCCGTCAATCACCCATTTGCAGCGTGGCCAGTCCAGAGGGGACATCGTCGACGAAGTCGAAGATACGATCGAGACCGGTTACGAGGAACACGCCCCAGACCTGCGTGCTGACGCCGGCGAGTTTCAGGCGGCGCTGATTGGTGATCGTGACCAGCTTGCGCAGCTTCAGGAGTTGGGCGATGTTGGATGAGTTGAGGTACGAAGCCCCGGCGAGGTTCAGCAGCACATCCTGGCGCGTGTCCTTGGTACACTGGTCGATGATGCCGCTGAGATCATCCGTGAACTGTGGATCCTCGGGCATCTCCCCCAATATCACTGTGTCCGACCACTGTTGAACGGCCATCCGCACTACCCCAGATTCGGGAAACGGGTCGTCAGGAGAAACGCACGCGTGCTGAGTGGACGATATGCCGTCGCCGACAGAGCGTCAAGGGAGGCTCATCCGGGATTTCCGGGACGAGGTGGATGGAAAAGAAAAGAAAGGGGACATCACTCATTAATCACGCATTGGGGAGTGGGCCAACGGGAGCCCAAGCGGCCGGGCACTGCCGTCACTACCTCAGCTCGACATTCCAGTAGGCGAAGTCGAGGAACTGCTTCCAACTGGCGTACTTGGCGTCGGAGAGCTTGATCGTCAGGACCGGGGAGCGGGCCGGCTTGCGCGGCCGTGTGATGAGCTTCATGTGGGCCTGCTGGGGCGTGCGACCACCCTTCTTGACGTTGCAGCGGATGCACGCACAGACGATATTCTCCCACGTATTGCCGCCGCCCTGTGAGCGGGGCGTCACATGGTCCAGGCTCAGCTCGGAGGTCGGCAGCCGCAGTCCACAGTACTGGCAGCGGCTGCCGTCGCGAGCGAACAGGTTGCGCCGATTGAGTTTCACGCCCACCCGGGGCAGCTTGTCATAGCCCAGCAGGCGGACGATCTTGGGGACGGCGATCTGGAATCGCACGCTGCGAACCCAATCGTGCCGCTCGGGCTCGAACTCGCGCTTGGCCTGACTGACCTCGACCCAATCGTCGAAGTCGTATGAGAGGTACTGGCCGTCATCGACCGCCACCACCTCAGCCAATTCGCGGTAGAGCATCGTTAGAGCCCGACGAGCGCTAACCACGCGCACCGCCATGTACAGGCGGTTTAGCAGCAGCACGTTGGTTGATAGCGCTGACGGGGCGGCGATCATCATCTACCCCTCGCAAGTAGAACCAGTCGCGGCCGATACACAACCGCTACTCCATCGTAGGCGCCCGGGGGCGGTCCCGCAACCATAAACCCGTTGGGGAGCGACAGATGCAGCGGCGACCGCCGGCAAGGAGAGACCGCCGGCAATGGCCGGCAGGGGATGGTCAGGCCCTGCTCCGCGCCCGGGCTGCGGAGGGTAGCGGCAAAGAAAAATCGCAGCGAAACCAGATTTGCTCATTTGGCTGTTGAAACTCCATCGCCAGGTGTTATACTGGGTAAGGACGATAGGCCCTTGGAATAGACTCGCGTTGAGCTTACTTCCATAACCTCTTTGGTCCCAACAACTTGCTTCCACTCGCTGCGGCACCCTCAGACCGCGCCAATACCCACAGGGTGCCGCACGCCTTTTATAGTGACCGAGCCACTACTCCTAACGTTCACCTATCATCGAGCCGCATGGAGACGGTTGTCGCTCATGTATCTCAAGCGGCTATGGGGCTATAGTCAATGGTTGTGAGTGAGCGCCGCACACGAAAACCCGTCTCCCGGCTGCGCCACCCATGGCTCTACGCGCTGCCCACGGGCCGGTTGCCAGAGTGCGTCATTTGTCGTGGCCGACGCTTCGAACTGGTCGAGACGTTCAAACACGACTTCTTCGCCGGCACCGGGCTCTACCGCGGGCAGACGGGACTGGCCGTTCTCAAGATGAACCGTGTGACCGACTTCTTCGGCCTCCCCATGGAGTGGATCGGACGGTTTCTGGGGCGGCGCGAAATTCGGTTGTACGAAGCCTCGCATGATCTCGAGGGCGTGCCGGCGCTGATCGGGCCGGTGGGACGCACCGGTCTGCTCCACGCTTACGTACCCGGCCGCCCGCTCGATCGGCGCGACGAGGTTTCCGACGAGTTCTTCGACCGGTTGGTGGCGCTGGTGCGTGCTCTGCATGAGCGCCGCATCGCCTCCGTGGACCTGAACAAGCGACAGAACATCCTGCTGGGCGCGGACGGTCGGCCGCACCTAATAGACTTTCAGATATCATTAATGCTGCCGGCGACGGGTTGGGGACGCTGGCGGCTGACCCGCTGGTTGCTGAGGCGGTTTCAGCAGGCGGATTACTACCACTGCCTCAAGCACAAGCGGCGGCTGCGCCCGGATTTACTGACGATTGAGGAGCAGCAGGCCGTGAATCGGCTCAGCATCTGGATTCGGCTGCACCGTTGGATCGCGCGTCCGTTGACGAACCTCCGCCGGCGCGTGCTACGGCACCTGGGCGGCTCCGACCCGTCCGTGGCCGGCTCAGCCGCCAAGTAACGTCGGCAATCGCCATCGGTCACACACTACGGCATTCACGTAGGACCGATACTCCGAGGTTTTCCTGTTCTCACAGCGCTCGATTCATTACACTGACGATTGTGTGACTAGACGATTTCTTCGTTGCGGCCGTTGTCGGCTGCGTGGCGATTCGGGCTCGCTGGTGTGCTGCATATGCTTGGCAAGGCACGCCGCGACGCAACATTTCTATCCGGCTCAAGGAGTGTGGAACATGAAAGCAACTGGCATTCGGACACTTGCCTGGACCGTACCGGCGATTCTGGCCGTAGCGTGCTTGGGCACGATACCGGCGACGTACGCCGAGCAACGACAAGGCGGCGATACGTGCATGGACGCGGCCCCTATCCCCGACGTTCCATACACCATATCCGGCACGACGCTGGGCTTCACTGACGACTACGACGAAGTTTGCCCCTACGCCGGATCAACCTCGCCCGATGTCGTCTACAGCTACTCTCCTCCGTGCGACAACGTCATCACCGTCGAACTGTGCGAAACGACGGCGTACGACACCAAGCTGTACGTCTACGAGAGCAATTGCATCACGGCCAACCTGGTCGCCTGCAACGACGATGCCTGTGGAGACGACGGCTACAAGTCGCAAGTAATGGACGTCTCCCTCATCGGCGGCCTCACCTACTACATCGTCATTGACGGCTACAACGGCGATGCCGGCGAGTACGTGCTAAACATCATCATGACCGGCGGCGGCAACGGAGCCTGCTGCAACGACCTTACCGGCGAGTGCTTCGACAACGTGCCCGAGGCCGAGTGCATGGAACCCGGCATGCGTTTCCTCCCCGGCCTCACTTGCGGTGACTTCGATCCGCCTTGCAGCGCGCCCATCGAAGGCATAACGTTCTACCAGTCCGACTTCATGCTCGACGGCACCGCGTATACCGACACAGCTTGGGGCTCGGCCGACCTGACGTACGTCGGCTTCCCAGAGACGATGTACTTCAAC
>CAZUCH010000039.1:0-12905 GCA_964619045.1 uncultured Planctomycetales bacterium
CTTGTGGCACAGGCTTCCAGCCTGTGATTACACCGGCAAGATGCCGGTGCCACAGGGGTTGTGGGATAGCCTCTAGCTTCTGCTACTGGATAACCCGTACCGCCTTCGTGCGACGGCTCGTTTCAGACGAATTGCCTATTGTCACCCTAACCCCGTACCGTTATCGGTTGCGCGGCGTGTCATCTGCCGTTATCATTGACGCGTTCCTGTACTTTGCGCGCGGCCATCGCAATGTCTCTCTTTCCTTCAGAGAGAAAGAGCTAGGTGGCGAGGAGGACTTTTCAAATCACGCCCCCCCTTCAACCCCTCCCCACCATGAAAGGTAGCATCAGTATGACGTCGAGAGTCGCTTTCACGCTCGTGCTGCTGCTGATCGGCACTCATGCCGCGTTTGGCCGGCAGGGGCAGGGCGATGTGCTGACCATCGAGCAGTTGCGCGACATGGCCGCGAACCGTCCGGTTCTCGTCACCAGCCTGTTGGTCTCTTCCGACGTTTATCCGGAACCCGCGTCATTCACCGCCAGCAATATTTCTCACATATTCCGTAACGTGCTTGTGGACGCCACCACGGGACGCTTTTCCATGGATCGCTCGATCGAGATCGAAGACGCTGAGCATGACTTTGGCGCGCCAACAGTGGCGTTTACATTTGACGGCGAGGCTCAGGCCGCGTTTCTGCCCGATCAGATGATGGGCATCGTCATGGAAGACCTTGGTGTCAACGGGTTGGTTGAGTCCGGGCTCTGGGGCGTGATGATGCTCGGCGAGCCGCAGCCTGACGGCATGGGCATCGATGACGCCAGCATGGAGAGCCTGCTGGCGCGCGGGACCGTCCGTGATCAGCTCGAACTGGTTGGCGATACGCCCTGTCACGTCGTCGATGCCCTCTACGAAGACACCCGCTACGCGACAGTCTGGCTGGATGTCGAGCGCGGCCTGCTGCCCATGAAGCATGTCTGTTACGGCCACGATCATAACGTGTCATCGACAGTGGCGGTCGACTCTGTCGTGTTCCTGGAGGATGAGCAGGTCTGGCTGCCGAGAAGCTGGCACACGGAGTTCCAGGCGCGCGGAGAGACTCTGCGGACCTACACGACCATCGAGGCGGAGTCGGTCGAACTCGATCCGCCCGTAACTGATGATGATTTCCAGCCGTGGTTTCCACCGGGCACGTACGTCTCGGATCAGATCTTGGGCCTTACGTACAGGATTACGGATTCGGGCGAAATCGGCGAAATCCTGTACGAACGGGTGGACGGCGAGTGGGTGGCTACCAACCCGCCGATGCCCGACACGGACAGCGCCGATCCACACGAAGTGTCACCACCGCCGCCGCCGGTTATCGACAACCTCGCGGATCTCATGGAACTCGCCGCGCGCGGGCTGGTGACCAAGCCGCCGCAGCGCACCGAGCGCGACGCCGAAACGGAGCCGAAAAGTCCGACCGTGGCGACCAAACAGTGGGCTGTGGATTCGAAACGTCCAGCGCGGTCGGCGCCCGCGCCCACAACGCAGGCTAACGCCACAGTCGTGGATACTCCAGAAGGTCGGCAGCCGGTGCGGCACCCGGCGCCGGACAATTCCGAGGCTACCCATGCGACGTCGCCCGGACCGCCGTGGCGCTGGATTGGCGGGGTAACAGCCGTTGTGGCACTTCTGGTCATCGGTTACGCCGCCTTGCGCCGAAGTCCGGCATGATGATTCCAGCAGGCGCGCGAGGGTCTCGAGCATGAACAAGAGAGTCTGCTGGTTGCTCGGCGTTGGGCTGCTGCTGGCCGCCTTCGCTGTCTGGCGTATCTGTGTATACGTCTCGGCCCCCGAGCTGGGGCAATATGCCGACCAACCAGACAGGCCACCGGCGCCGGTCGCTCCAACAGTCGGCGATGATTATGTGCTCGCGAATGACGAGGTCATTCGCCACATTCCGGCGCCCGATCCCGAAGCGCGTCGCGAATTGCTGGAGCAATTGGGGCTACTATCAGAACATCCGGATAATGTCCCCATTGCGTCCCTGAACATTGTCTGGGACGGGGCCCCTCATCTCCGCTCGGTAGAGGTGGGGTACGAGCACGTCCCGCGACGCTTGCTGCGCGTGCTGATTCACTCGCTGAAGATTCCTCTGCACAGGCTGGACGGAATCGACGTAGCGCGAGGGATCGGGCTGTCGGGAGACTGGGTCATCCGGGCGGATGCCGACCTTGACGAGTGCATGTCCTACGTGGAGCAAGCCGTACAGCAGGCCGGCTATCCCGACTTCCACGTAGTACGGAGAGTACAGAAACGCAGGGCGCGCGACATGCATGGGGTCGCGCAAGCCCCGGAGCAACCCGTTCAGATCTTCCCCCAGCATCCGGACGGGGCGACCGCGCCGCCACATACTGGTACGTTGCGGAGATTCGGAGAAGTGCTCAGCGCAGCCATTCAGCGACCGCTCTCCATTCACGCGGAGCCGCAAGACCTCAAGCTCACCTGGCAAGACAACTCCCATGCGTATCTCGACCTCGGCCCCAACATCAGCGACGAGATGGTCTCCGATCTTCTCACCGAGGTTTCCGCCGCCCTGGGGGTGACGTTCACGGACTCCGAGGTCGAGATGACTATCTGGCAGCTTGAGCGAGCTAAGCAACGTCGCGGCGCACCTGCGCGTCCCGGAAAACATGGTAGAGAACGCACTCGCGGCACCAGCCGGTGAATCCGACAACTAGCCGGCCCGCGCCCATCGGCGGGGCGGATAACTTCTTCTCCAAAAAGACGGGATTTCGTCAAATCGTATTAAGTAATCCGTGGGTCCCGGCCGATGTTATTGATGGTTGATCGGCAAAAAGGACTTTGTCAAAAAGAATCAAGGATGATTTGACGGGCGCGGTTACGGCCCGCTATACTCTGTACGAGGGTATTATACCGGACCTTGGTAGTTGCAAGGTCATGACGCACCTGGCTTCTTTCCCCTCCGGAGAGCACCGGGCCACCTTCGGGTACCTGGTGCCCTCTTTTTTTGTCTACACTTTGCGGCCACGCCGGCGCTTGTTAACACGTGCCGATCGGATGCCATCTGCAGTTTTGGGGGCAATTACCCCCAGTGGGTCGCCGTCTGCCAACACCAGTACCATTTCTTGGCGAGTCTGGTCAACGGCGGCGATGCGTATGCGCAACGTCTGTCCCGTATGCACAACGCGACGCGTGTGACGCCCAACGAAGACGCCGCTCCCACGATCGAAGTCCCAATCATCCGTGCCGAAATCCTCGACGCGCAGGACACCCTCGGCCATGTGCGGACTCGTGCGCACGAACGCCCCGAACGACGCCACGCCCGTGATCACGCCGTCGAAAACCTCACCCACTTTCGTTTTCATAAACGCGATCAAGAGCGATTTTCTTGCGTCACGTTCCGCCTGCTGAGCCCGGCGCTCGGCGGTGCTGCAGTTTGTGCCCAGCTCGGACAACTCGACATCCGACAGCAGCGCGCCAGTCTCAGACCGATTTCGCCGACCCCCTTGGCGGCGTAGGAGCACATCCAGCAGGCGATGTACGGCGAGATCCGGGTAACGCCGAATCGGCGATGTGAAGTGGCAGTATTCATCGCTGGCGAGCGCGAAATGGCCGACCTCGTCCGGACTGTAGCTGGCCGGGGGCAGCGAGCGCAACAGCACGTAGTTGACGGCCGGCTCCTCTGGCTGCCCACGCGAATCCGCCAGCAGCCGATTGATGCTCTCTCGGCTCAGCGACGTCGGCGCTTGATGGCCAAGCAGCGGTGCCAATCGAGACACCGTTTCAGCGGCCTCCGGCTCGGGCTCGGGGTGGATTCGCCGCAGATGAGACAGTCCAGCCCGTTTCAGCGCCCGCGAGACAGCCTCGTTGGCCTCGATCATGAACATCTCGACGATCGTGTTCGCGAAACTGCTGTCGGCAGCGCGGGAGTCGACAACGCGGTCATCCCCGTCCAAACGAATCTCGACCTCGGGCAGCGACAGGACGATCATCCCGCTGGCCAGCCTGCGGCGACGAATATGCCGCGCCAGCTTCGACGCCCCTTTGAGCAGTCCCACAACCTCCGGCGTCATGCGTTCGTGATGGCCGGCCAGCGCCGCCCGCACCTCTTGATACGTCAGCCGGGCAGCGGATCGGATCACGCCATTAGCGAAACTCGTGTCCACGACCCGCCCGCTGCGGTCATAGGTGATGAATACGCTCTTGACCAGGCGCGCCCGGCCCGGCTGAAGGCTGCATGCCGTGCTGGACAGTGTCTCGGGAAGCATGGGCACGGCATAACCCGGGAAATACACGCTTGTCCCACGCACTCGTGCCTCGCGATCAACCGGCCCGCCCAGCGGGACAAAATGGCTAACGTCGGCGATGTGTACGCCCAGACGAAACTTGTCGCCGGGCAGCGGCTCGATCGAAATCGCGTCGTCATAATCACGGGCGTCCGGCGGGTCTATCGTCACAGTCAGCAGATCGCGCAGATCTTGCCGTCCGGCGACCTGCTCGGGATCATGGCGCTTCGCCGCTCGCTGCGCGGCCTGACTGGTACCTGGCGAGAAGCGCTCTGGAATCCGGTGTTGCCGCAGAGCCGCCCGAATCCACGTGCGCGCCAAGTCCGGCGGCCCCAGGTACTCGATCACGGCCCCGCGCACCCGCCGGTCATGCAACGTGCCCTCGCTGGGCTCAACCACGACGATGTCGCCGGGCTTCGCCGCCGCCCGCGGCGGACCGTCGATGTACACCAGAGGCCGCTCATCGCGCCCGTTGGGGCACACTATCCAGTCCGTGCGCGTGCGCCGCAGCGTGCCAACCCAGTGTAACGGCGCCCGTTCGATGATCCGCACGACTTCGGCCCGTGTCCCCGGAGCGCCGGGCCTGGTTCGCAGCAGACGGACGGCGACGGTGTCACCCTCCCGAGCGTCGGCCGTCTGGTAACGACTCACATACGCGTCCGGTTGGCCCGTCAGACGCACGAATCCGGCCCCACGCGGCCCGGTCTGGAACACCCCGACCAGGCCCCCGCTCTGCGGGGGCAGTCGGAGTGTTCGCCCGGCACCAAGTGTCAACACGCATTGGTCGAGAAGTTCGCGGACGAATGCCCGAAAGCTGGTATAATCATCAGAGGCGATGCGGAGTTTACTTGCCAGGGTGCGCGGTTTCATGGGGCGAGCAGGATGCGCGGCTATGCAATCGAGAATGGCCCGGCGCCACGCGGTTCGCGGTGTGGTGGACTTCTTCTTGGGCATTTCTGTACCTGGCCTGTCGTTGGGGAACGCAAATCGGTAGCATGCTGGCCGAAGACGCTGCAACCACGGAAGCAGAATGATAAACGTGCGCTTAAGACACATCCAGGGGCCGCGCGATCAAGTCACGCGGCTCATCCATCTGCGGATGTCTGCCCGGCCTCTCCCAGCCGGCCGCTACCACGAGCACTAGCCTCGCGGACAAAGGAGCAACAACGATGAAGAACACTAACGGCACCACTCGGACCGAAACGCAATTCTCCGTCTTCCTGGCTACCAAGCCCAAGACACTATCTCGCATTTGTCAGCGATTGGCCGACGACAAGGTCAATATCGTCGCCCTCAGCATGATGGATGGCAGCGAGCACAGCGTACTCCGACTGGTCGTCGAAAATCCGGAGCAGGCCCGCGAGAGTCTCGCCGCTGTAAACGTACCCACAGCCGAGACCACCGTGTTGGTAACCAGCTTGTCGAACCACCCCGGAGCCATGGCGGATGTGGTCGAGCGACTGGCCAGCGACCGCATCGCCGTCAGCTATGCTTACTGCACTGCCGGGGCGGCCGGCGGAAAATCGACCGGCGTGTTCCACGTCTCGGATTTCAAGAAGGCCGCCAAAGTGCTCAGCGAGCGCAAGCCGCGGCGCAAGCAGGCAACCTCCACGCGCGCTCCGGCCCCCAGCCGACGGAAGTAGAGCTTGAGTAGCGCAACCGACGATAACCAGTCGGCCGAGCCGGCTACCACGCAGGCACGCCCGGTGACGCCTGCCGCTCAGGGGCAGGTCAGACGCTGGGCGGCGCTGGTGCTGGTGGGCTGCCTGGCCGTGTTGGCCGTCGCCGTCTACGTCGAGCCCAATAGCGACGGCGTCGGCACGCACAGACAGCTCGGCTCCGGACCCTGCGGAATGCTCGTCATGACCGGGCTGCCATGCCCGACCTGCGGCATGACCACCTCGTTTGCCCACGCAGTCCGCGGACAGTGGCTACGGGCCATCTACGTTCAGCCGACGGGATTCATCCTCGCCCTGGGCACTGCGGCACTGGCAGGCGTCTGCTTATGGACGCTGGCGAAGGGACGCTGGCCACTGACAACCTGGTGGCTGATCACGCCCTACCGATTCTTCCTGGGAATGCTGGTCCTGCTAATCGGCGGCTGGGCATTCAAGATCGCCTCCGGCCTTCTCGACGGGTCGTTGCCATACGGGTAGACGCTGGATGCGGGGGCGGCCGACTCGAAGGTCGGCCGCTGCATGATCTCTGAAATCGCTCTGATACTCCGTCCCGGCGATTCTGTGGGGTTCGCTGCGTGCCACTGCTCCTGAACTGTGCCCTGCCATCCCAGCACCGGAACGCACTGCTAAGAGCAGTGGCACACGACAAAGTCTCCGGGGCAGAGTTCTAGTAGCGACGTGGGCGAAAGCCGGCACCTGCGACAGAGGCCTCACCGACGATCGCGAATGTGGCGCACAAAAGGGGCCGGATCGGTCGAAGGTTGTCTGCCCGACTCCAACAGCCTGGATTTCTCCCCGCGGGTACCTTCGCCCCGCTACGTGGCGTTGAGCCGGCGAAAATCCTCCGATTTGGCCGATCCGACCTGATGAAAAACTACGCGGCAAGTGCAAGACCGTACACCTGCCATCTATCAACACCCCACTCACCGCGATAGGCAACGCACAAACCACTGCCGTGCGCCACCTGCGTACTACAGAGACCGCCGAACGCCCAGACGCGAAAACGAGCATCGCCGGTCCAATACAAAGTATGAACCACAATTGCCGAAAGTCAAACACGATCCGGATTCGCCAACTTCCGGGAGCGTAACCACCTCCATCACCGCCACCGCAACGCCACAAGAAACAAGCTGTTGTTCATCGCTTTGCCATCCTGGACGGGTAGCCGCATTGCGCGGGTAGCGGGTAGCGTGCGGCTCGCCGTTCCTCTGTGGTTGCCGGGTGCCATGGCGACGGCTTCTCGCGTCGCCATGCTGGGCCACACGGTGCGGCGTCCAGTCTCGGCCTACTCGCCGCCTTGAGCTTCGCCGCCGGCCCCGCGCGGCGGGCGCAGCTTGGCGGCTTGCGCGCTCAGAGTCTGTCCGAAGTCCGCCGGCGCCTCCAACGTCGGCAACCCGAACACCACGGCCGACTCACGCTCACGACTGTGCAGCATGTGACAGATCAGCCAGGTTTGTTCCATCCGCACGATAGGCGGTACAACAGTCGGCGTGAGCGCCAGTTGGTCGCGCAGCCACGCCGGCGCTTCCACGCCGATTCGCCGTTGCTGAACCACCGGCCCATCATCGATGTGCCCCCCGCGAAAGAGCACCAGCTTCCACGCCCGCCGCCGCGCGACGGGCAGCGCCAGGAAGTAGTTGAGTTCAGACGCCACGCGCACGCGTCCCTCCCAGCGGGCCTCCCAGCGGCGGGCAAACTCCAGTTGATGCTTGATCCGCCCAGCCGATTCGTAGTTCTGCTCGAACGCCGCTTGCCGCATGAGAGGCTCGGCCGAGCTGATCCACTCCCCCGCGCCGCCGGTTGCGAACTCCCAGGCCGCCCGGCAACGCTGGACGTACTCGGCCAGGGGCACCGACCCATCGCACGGCGCGTCGCAGCGGCCCATCTCGGCGTAGGAACAGCGTGTGCCGCCCGGCGCCTTGTGGATCTGCTCGGGGTGACGACACAAGTCGAAATGGTCCACCAGCCCATCCAGCGCCTCCTGGCATTCCTTGCGAGAAGGCCACGGACCGACGAAGTCCCCTTCCTGATTCCAGATGCGCTCACTGACACGCAGGTCGGGAGCGGCGCGCCCCAAATCGACACGCATGAAGCGAGCCGGTCCAAACGACATAAGTCGGCGGTACTCCCGCGGATACATCTCGCGGGCGACCCGGTAGTACCACCAACGCCCCTCGAAGGCTGTCGACAGTGGCCGCCACCGTACCCCTCGCGCAATCGCGGCCAGATCGGTCTTGCCGGCCTGCTGCCGTTCCGGATCGGTCAAACGGCCGACCAGCAGTCGCCGCAGAGCTTGCGTGGTGGCCAACTGCACGGGCGCGCCGTCGCCGCTGACCAGCAGGTAAAGAGCGGGGGAATTGGGCAGCGCGGCCAGGTCTTCAACTGCGGGCCGGTGCGCCCACGCACACGATTCAGGCATGGCGCTGGTCAGGAAGTCGCAGGCGGAGTCAGACATCGACATGCAAGTACTCTTGCCCAGGGGACTCTGTCGTGTGCCACCGCTCTTGAGCAGTGCGCTGCGCTACCGGGGATGGCAAAGCACTGCTCAAGAGCGGTGGCACCCAGCGGACTCCGCGGAATCGCCGGGACAGAATACCAGTACTCCGTTTCACGAGTACGTCGACTATGACGATTCGCGAAGAGCCGCGGGCTTCAGCCTGCGCGGCCCCACGGAAACCAACAAGCGTCAACCGCGTCACGCCGCCAAGGGAATACTAGACGGGCATGCCCGTGATAATCGCCTCGAAGACCATCGCATTGTCGACGAAGCCCTGGGCCTGACAAATAACGCGGCGGGGCCTCAACTGCTTGGCCTCTCCGACCACCACAAACCGGCTGGGAGGTTCAACCGTGCCGCGGAACTTGACACCCTCGACGCCCACGAAGCCCAGGAAGCCGGGCCTATCGAAGACGTGGTGAAACATGAAGCTGGCAAGCTGGGCGGCGCTCTCGATCATCAACACGCCGGGGAACAGCGGGCGCCCCGGAACGTGTCCGCGGACCCAGAAGGCATCCTCGCGAACATCGTGGTAGCCGGCAAAGATGCCCCGGTCCGCGTCCGCCAGCACGACAGCATCAAGCAACTGGAATTCGTGCCGATGCGGGTTGACTGCTTCGACCTGGGCGCGATCAGCGACCAAGCTCGTGAAATCAAGCGTGGCTGGGTCAACAATGGCTGGCGGCGGCATAAACCCTCGGGCACATGACACACCCCCCCGACTCTTCCCCGCCGCAGATCGCCGCGGGATTCTCATTCACTGGCACGGTGTCGGCACCGGCGCCGATATCGCACACGCGATGCCAGCGCGATTCAGTGACTCAACATCAACGGCACGCCAGCGCTAGGCCGGCCCGTCTTCGTCCACGCGCAGATCCAAGACCTTCTTGCGAACATCCTGAGCGGTATTCTTGATGTCCTGCATGGCCTTGCGCACACGCGTCCCAGCGGCCTTGTTGCCGCCTTGGGCCTTGTATATGTCCTCTGCGATGTCCTCCACGAGCTGCTTGAGCTTGAGGTACTCCTCCATGATCTTCTCCACGCGCTGGACGTCGAGAGCCGCTACACAGCATAGCCACGCCGCAAGCGACCTAAACGCACCGGCTGCCAAACTCGACGGCGGGTCCGCAGACCCGATCCAACCCCACTAGAAGCGCTTTTATCACCCCCTGAGGCGGTTTGCAAGGCCCTCTCGCCCCCTTCCGTCGTGCTCAGGGCCGCTTTCAGGCCTGCCCGTTGCCCTGATTCTCGGTGATATGCACGTGGACATCGTGCCGGGGCAACTCCTCGAAGTAGCGTTCGGCGGGGACGACCAGCTCGAGCGGGCGGGCGCCGGGCGGCACCAGCTTGCGGGCCTGCAGGTGTGCGACCAGGGCCGCCGGGAAGGCCGTCATGCGTTCCATCGCCGAGAAACCCGTCTGGTCATCGTGCCTGTCCAGGACGTCGTAGACCCGTTCGATGGGCTTACCCTGGTGCTCGCCGATGGCGGTGCAGCGCAGGACAACGAGATCGTGGATGGTGGGGAATGCGAGCCGCTCCTCCATCAGCGTTCGCATCACACGTTTGGGCTGCAGCGTCGTCCCGTCGGAGGCTTCGTGATGCTCGGCGAAACAGCCCAACTCGAACAGCGACCGGACAATCGCAAAATGGCCGGGATAGCGCACGGTCTTGTAATCGTAGGTCTGCAATCGCCCACGGAACGATGCGGCGCATGTGCTTGTCCCGCCAGAGGTTACGGCCGCTTCGCAACGGCCGAGCGGGGGCGGGAAATCGATCGCCTCCACATCGCCGAGCGCTGGCACACTGACCGGTTCGCCGTTGCACAGGAACTCTCCGAAGCCGCTGTATTCATTGATCAGCCCGTCGAAGTTGAACACCAGCTTGTAACCCAGCGGCCCAACCGGGCTCTGGGGCAAGCCGCCACAGCGAACGTGAATGTGGCGGGGCTCGTCGATGGTCGCCATGGCGTGGGTGGCGAGGTGGTTGCCCAGTCCGGGCGCGAGGCCGCAGTCGGGAACCACGCTCACGCCGACCTTCACAGCCCTCTTATGCTGAGCGTGCTGCTGCTTGACGACCTGAGTGTTGCCGCCCAGGTCGCAGAACGAGGCGTGGGCCGCGATCGCAGCCGTGGTCAGCGCCGCGTTGAAACGGTACGGCACCGCCGAGAGAACGACGTCGGCCCCGACAATCGTCATGGCGACTTCGGCGTGCTTTGAGACGTCGCAAGCAACGGGAAGAAATTGGCAAGAACTTTTGGGCAGCAGAGTTTCCAGCCGCTCCACGCCGTGGCGAGCGATGTCGGGCTCGAGTTCGGCCAGCATCACTCGGGCCGCCTCGCCGCTGCGGGCTAGATCGTAGGCCAAGGCGACGCCTTGCCGGCCGGCTCCCAGTACGACGTAGTTGAAACTCACTTCTTGTCTCCTGGGCTGTCCTGGCGCCCGTCCCAGCAGGGCTCTTCGATGCCTGCGGCGTGGTTCTGATAGCGGGCCATCACGAAGAGTGCGTCTGACAGGCGATTAAGATAGGCGACAACGTGATCGCCAACGGTCTCGTGCTCCGCGAGGGCGACGACCGCGCGCTCGGCCCGCCGACACACGGTGCGAGCCACGTGCAACTGGGCGGCGGCCGGGTGACCGCCGGGCAGGATGAAATTTCGTAGCGGCGTCAGGCTCGAACTGAGGCGGTCGATTAGTTGTTCAAGGGCCGTGATGGCGTCGGCGTCTATCTGAGGGCCGGCGTAGCTCGCTCGATCGGGGCCGGGAATGCACAACTCGGCTCCGGCGCGGAAGAGGTCACGCTGGATCGCTTGCAGCGGGCCCGTGAGATCGGCGGACACGTCGGACGCGAGAACTACGCCCAGCGTTGCGTTGAGCTCATCCACTGTGCCGTAGGCGGCGATGCGCTGCGATGACTTGGGGACGCGCCGGCCCTTCGCGAGCGCGGTGGTGCCGTTGTCCCCGGTGCGTGTGTAGATCTTGCTGCCGCGCGGCACTGTGGGTCTCCGATTATCTCGACTGGCTACGCCGTCAGCGGGTTTATGACCAGGCCGCTGACGATCTTGGGGAAGAAATAGGTGCTTTTTTGCGGCATGAGGTCGCCGGCGCTGCATACGCCGCGCATTTCTTCCATGGTTGTAGCCTGCATCAGGAAGCCGGTGCCGTTGGTTTCGTCAGAGGCGGTTACAGCGCCGGGGTCCGACTTGATGTAGCGAATCTCGGGAGCCTGGCCGTTGCAGAACTTGGGCGTCACGACGCGCTCGATCAAGTAGGCGTGCAGGAACGCGAGGCCTAGCCGGCGCCAGGCCAGCGTGCGATCGGGCTCCAGGCTGTCGAGTAGCTCGGGCTTGGTTGGCCGGAGCATGTGGTATGTCTTGTTGGCGGCGTTGTACATGCCGACCGCTTGGGGGCCGAACTCGCGTAGGGCCACTACGGCGGCAGCGCCGCCGGTGACATTGAGGGGCTGGATTTCGACCTGGTCGTCAGCGGCGAAGGTCTCGGGCGTCACGTTGATGCCGGTCAGCACTCGGTGTGTGGGCAAGATCAGGAGGCCGGGGTCTTCCATGGCGCAGAAGACGCACAGCACGAAGTTGGCCGGATGGTCGGCGGGTAATTCGCCTTGCTGCTCGGTGAGCCAATCGCGGTAGAGCATCGCGGTGCCGGTGCGGTGATGGCCGTCGGCGATGAAGATGGCCTTGGGCTCCATCAGCTTGGCGACGTCGGCGATGACGGCGGCGTCGGTGACGGCCCACATCGTGTTCTCGACGTTGCTCATGTTGCCGGTGGCCAGAGGCTCACTCGGCAGGGCCTTTTCGAGGCGTTTGGCGACCTCGTTCTGGGCATCTTCGTAGAGGCCGAAGATGGGGCTGAGGTTGGCCTGGGTGGCCTTGGTCAGCGCCAGGCGGTCCTCTTTGGGGCCGCCGAAGGTTCGCTCGTGCGGGAAGATGCTGCCTTCGCCGAAGGGTTCGAGCTTTAGGCCGGCAAAGTACATCTTGCGGAGGTACTGGGTGCCGTCGAGGGTGTACTTCTGGTGGTAGACGTAGATCGCTGGCTGGTCGTCGCGGACCATGGTTCCGTCGGCGAGCCAGGCGTCCAGTTGGCGTCGGGCCTCTTCGTATACCGCGGGTGGGCCGGCCTTCTTGGGCGGTATGAAGGGCAGGTCGATCTTGACGAAGTTGGCCGGATCGCGACCCAACAGCTCGACCTTGTCGTCGGCGTCGAGAATGTCGTATGGGGGGGCGATTCGGTCGGACAGATCGGTGGACGCGGCGGTGTTGTAGCGAATGCCGCTAAATGGACGGATGGTGCTCATGCGTAGGCCTCAGACACAGCAGTTGCGGGCAGGTGCCGTGATGACCAGCCCGGCTGCCAACGAACCGATCACGGCGCGGGTAGCGTTCGAGAGCCCCATTGGGCAACCCGGTAGTATATTCGGCTGGGCGGGTGGGGCAAACGGCGG
>CAZUCH010000040.1:0-12651 GCA_964619045.1 uncultured Planctomycetales bacterium
AGATGGCCGCCGAGCTGGCTCATGAACTGAATCAACCACTCTCGGCCATCGTCAACTACACCCAAGCCTGTCTCGAACGCATCCGGGCCGGCGTCGATGACGACGCCGGATTGCTCGAAGACCTGGAGCACGCCGCGATCCAGGCCGAGCGCGCCGGCGAGATCGTCGAGCACATCCGTGGGTTTACTCGCAAGGGCGAACCGCAGTTGACGCCCACAAACCTCAATTCGCTCGTGTGCAGCGCTACTCAACTGCTCGCCGACCGACTGGGCCGCGACGGCGTGCGACTGGACCTTGCCCTGGCCGATGCGCTGCCGCCCGCGGCGGCGGTGCCGATTCAGATCGAGCAGGTGATCGTGAACCTGATCCACAACGGCGTGGAGGCCATGGCCGATGTGGAGGCCGCCGCTCGTGTGCTGTCGATCGGCACGTCGGCCACCAACGGCACTGTCGAGTTCATGATCCATGACAGCGGTCCGGGCATCTCCGCCGAGGCACTCGAACACATGTTCGATCCATTCTTCACCACCAAGTCGAATGGGCTGGGAATGGGGTTGTCCATCAGCCGGTCGATCATCGAGTCGCACGGCGGCCGCTTGTCGACACGGTTCGACTCGGATTGGGGGACGACCCTGGTATTCACCCTACCGGTTTCGAGCGGAGGTTGCGTCGATGGACCATGAACCAACGGTCTTTGTCGTGGACGACGACCAGGCCATGCGTGATTCCATGGGCCGGCTAATGGAGTCCGTGGGGCTGCCCGTTCAAACGTACCCGGACGCCGAGGTGTTCCTGGAGCAGTTTGATCCGTCCCGCCCGGGCTGCCTGATACTCGACATTCGCATGCCCGGAATGAGCGGGCTGGAGCTTCAGGAGCAGCTCGTCGCGTTGAAGACTTGTATCCCCGTCATCATCATGTCGGCCCATGGCGACGTCGAGAAAGCGGTCCGCGCGATGAGGTCTGGAGCCGTCGACTTCATCAAGAAGCCTTACAAGGGCCGGGTGCTGCTGGCCCGCATTCACGAAGCCCTGGCGCGCGACGCGGACGCGCGCCGCGCACAGGCGCGCCATGCCGAGCGCGAAGAGCATCTCGCCCGGCTAACGCCGCGTGAGCGTGAAGTGATGACGCTGCTGGTTGTCGGCAAGTCGGCCAAGCGAATCGCCTTCGAGCTGGGCCTCAGCCGCAAGACGATTGACGTGCATCGTGCCCATATTATGGCCAAGATGCAGGCCGACTCCGTCCTCGAGTTGGCGCGCATGGTCGCCGACTGAGAACCTCTCCACAACCCATGTGGGCTCCTCGCCATCTGGTGTGGGTAGCGCCGGGTTGTGCCTGCCGAGAATCCCGTCCTTGTTGATACGAAAGGACTTAGACGTGTAGCGCTTCGCCAGCCGACCCGCGGCGCATCTGCATCCGGGAAACGGTCGCATGCCAAATCTCGACCCGTAAACCCTCGACTCGCCACCCTGTACTCAGCGCCCGCCTCGGATAACATCTCGCGATGAGGGTGCGCATGCGGTTCAACGATCTACATCCGAACGCTGGTGCGCGTGCTGCCGACCTGCGACTGGGTGCTGAAAGACCACTACATTCCCATGCTGAAACGCCGCTTCGAAGCCGAGAGCGTCCCGCTGGCGGGCGAACCGTCGTTCTTCCGCATGAACAAGGTCGCGACGTTCCGCCGGTTGTTCAGCCGAGAGTTGAGCGAATCCGACATCGCCCGTGTCGCTGAGGAGGAGGCCCAGCCCACGGTCCCGCGGCCTGATCCGCCGGATCCGGATGCGTCCGCGCCGCCTGAGGCGGAACTCAATCCCCGCGGCCCGGTCGGGCCCTCCGAGATAGTAAGCACTGATTCAGCAGGTGAGAAGACACGGTAGCCGGCCCTTGTGCCGGCCTCGATCTTCGCCACTGGTTGCGCCAGCCCAAGGGCTCTTTCGCGGGCGAGTTTTGCAGTCGCGAACGCCGGAGGGTCAGGAATCACGCCAATCAACACGTCGCTGTCAGACAGCCGGTGAGTTCGCGGAGGGTCTTTAGATATCCGGTGGCGACGGATTCACACGAGTATCTTCCTCGTAGCCAATCGCTGTCGGCATCGAGGTCCTCGCGCACGCGGCGGGCTTCTTGTGGCTCTACGAGCGCGGCCGCCAGATCGGCCGCTTCGGGGGCATTGCCGAACTCGTAGAAGCGAAGATAAGAGCGATCCGGCGCGATTTCGGGCAGCGCGCCGACCCGCGAGGCGATCACGGGGCACCCGCACATCAACGCCTCCAGCACGGACATGCCGAACGACTCGGCGATGCTGGTGACGACCACTGCGCCGCCGCCGGCACGAACCGCGGCCAGCGCGCGGTGCATCGCGTGATATTCGATTCGCGGAAACCACCGGCAACGCGGGTGCAGCGACAAAGCCTCGATCTGGTCGATCAGCTCGTCTTGCCGGCCGGCAGGCGCCGTCTCCCCGCCGATCAGCCAGAATTCGGCGTCAACGCCTCGATCGCCGATCTGAGCGGCAACGTCCAGAAAGCCACGCCAGTTCTTATGACCGTCGAGCTTGCCCACCCAGGCGAAAACGGGACGGTCTCCGGGCGGGGCGACCTCTACTCGAGGGAACAGGTCCAAGTCGAGACTGTTCGGGACCACATGCACCGGCTCGTTTGTGCCGACGCCGAATCGCCCGCGCAGCATATTGCGAGAGAATTCGGAGGGGACGATGTAGCCTGCCGTCTGCCAGCTACGGTCCTCCAGGTACTGCAGGCCGCGTTCCGTCGTCGTGTGGACTTCGACAACGAGCGGCACGCCGGGCAATGCGCTCAACGCTTCCAGGTACTCGGGCGTGTCAATGACTACGATGGCATCGAAGTTCCTTCCGGCCGCCCAACCTCGAACCCTGGTCGCATCGGGCTCGAAGAACAAGTGAGGATAGTCGTTGAGGGTCTTCGAGATACCGTAGTCTTTGGCAAAGAGCAGGTGTGCCTCGAGCGCGCCGTCTTCCTCCAGCACGCGCATGCGGTTGATCAGTTGCGTGCAGACGCCACCCAAGATCCCGTACCTGTAGCAATATAGAACCTTCATGGTCGGTCTGGCGCTCCAGCCGCGCATCGCAGCGTCTTCTCAAACACGTCTCGCTCCAGAATCCGGTCGGCCCATTCCAACATCTGGCGAGCTCGATGATCCCAGGTGTTATGCTGCAAGAACTCTGCGAACACCGCCGGATCACACGGGTGTTCGACCGCGCGGTCAAGTGCCTCAGCGAAAGCCCGTGGTGTCTCAACCGTAGTCGTGCAGGGGTAGTCCGCGATCTGCGGCATTCGAAAGGAAACGACCGGCAAGCCGAGCCCGAAATACTCGTATATCTTGATCGGATCCACGCCGTCGGAGAGGCGGCCAACGCGGAACGGGATGATCGCCACATTCCACTGCGCCGCGATCTTGCAGATCTCATCATGCACCTTGGGCCCCAGCAGCCTGGCGTTGGCCGGCAAGTCGATCTTGTCCGGTGCCCCATGACCGATGATCTCGAAGCGGTAGTTCGGGCGCTGACGCATTACGTCGCACAACCCTTCCCAGTCGAACCACTTGGGTGTCAGATGACCGAAGTAGCCGACTTTCACCTGCTCAGTCGGACGATGCACGTATCCGTCCGCGACGAACGCCGGGTCAAAAGCGTTCGGCGACAGCAAGACCTGACGGGTCGTGGTGAACTCGCTGAGCTTGGCTTGCAGCGGTCGCGATACGCAACAGGTCATGTCGCAGTTGTTCACGACGTACTTCTCGACGGCCGGGCGGTACCACTTCGCCATGCCGACCTTCTCGAACTCCTCCCAGTCATCGCGGCAGTCATAGAGCGTTGCCCATCCGTTGACGTTTGCGAGGTTGATCAACTTGCAGACGCCTGGATGCGGATAAGACACGACGAAGACGCCGCGCGTCCGGCCCAGGTCACGCGGAAACAGCCCTTCCAGCAGGCCTGGTGTCTTGTCGATCGGCGATTGGAAGACCAGTCCGTCATCATACGGCGGTATGTGTTCGGTTTCGCGCCAGCGGTGGAAGTTGAACAAGACCGGTACGCCCATCGTCGCGAACGAGCGCGTCAGGCGGATCGGACGATTGGCCCGCAATTCCTGGATGTAGGTTGTCCCGCCGAAGTTGATGACCAAATGGCTGGCATCATTCTTCTCCACCCGTTCCGTGAACTGGTTGAAGTCGCGCTCGAACTCCCGGTTCCGCGCGGCGACCTCATCACGCTCGCTCGGCCGAGCGGGCCGGACCTCCGGCAGGTTCGATCCCGGACCACGCGGCTCGCGGAAAACACGCCATAAGCGAACCGGCAACCGCAGCAGCGTCCTCGGAGATCGCATCGCGTTGATAATCAGGTCACCAACACGATAGCGTTTGCACGCATATGTTTCCGCCAACTCTCGTCGGACCCGACGCATTTCGGCAACCTGGGTCCGCAGGTCTCGGCTCAATTCGTCGGCGCGGCGGCGACTCTCCTTGCTCTGTTCGGTGAGCCAGGCGCAGTGGCTCTGTTTCGCTTGCAGTTCCTCATCGAGCGCGCGAGCGCGACGCTCTAGGCCTGTGACGCTCTGTCTCCAATGCGCCGCCTCGCGGCCCGCTTCCGCGCGCTTTCTGTCAAGCTCCCTTGCTTCTTCCCTCCAGCGCTTGACGTCCCCCAGCAGCTCCTCGCGCTTCGCCTGGATCTCCCCCGCCGTGGCCTTCCAGCGCTCGACATTCGCCAGAAGTTGCCCAGCGTTCGCCGTGGCCTGCGCGAGTGATTTCTGACTCTGATTCCGCAGCGCTACATTTCGTGCCAGTCGGTCGTGATAGCGGTGCTGCAAGTCGAGTGCCGCATGCTGGGTTCGGTTCAACAGCGTATCCGGCGACGCAATCTTGTCCCAGGCATCGGCTGCGGGCTCCGCCGCACTTCCGATGAAACGGATGTAGCCGTCGACTACGTCGAGTTCGACCGGGGTGAAACGCCGGTGCACCAAGCCCACGAAATCGGTCAGGACAAATGTCTGGCGATGGTCCGGGTCCGGGAAGTAGCCGAATGGCGTTGTCACCAGCAACCGCGCGCCGCGCCGCAGGCACTCGTCGACGACGCGCAACATCGCGGCGGGGGCCTCGAGGTGTTCCAGTATCTCGCCCAGAACGACCGTGTCGAACGCTTCGCGCGGCAGGTCAAGCTCCAGGGCGTCGCCCAGGATCCACTCCACTCGTCTGCGTACCGCCGGAGGTTCCTGTTCGAGCAACTCGCGTCCGAGATCCAGGGCCTCGGCGTTGACGTCGACGCCGACGACCTCGACCCCGCGCCGGGCGAGCAGGATGGGCAGGATTCCCTCGCTACAACCAATATCGAGTACGCGCGGCCCACGGGCCTGCTCCGCCAGCCAGTCCATTCGGGAGCGGGCGATGGCCTGCGTCTCGTCATCTCCGAGTTGGCCGAGATAGGTTTGCGCGATGCGATCCCGCGCTTGCGCAGCTCCTTCGGAGCCTGTTGCCGCTTTCGCCGTTTGGCCGGGCTCTGACGTCCTCATGTCGATGTGCCGCTCCACTTCCGATCGCATCCGTCGACCGTTCCAAGCATGCTAGCCGCCTCGTGGCGCCCCTGCAACCCTCGTCGCTTGCGGGCATGTATTCGGGCTTGCCATCGCCGGCCGTCAGCGAGCCGGAGCTCCAGCATTCCGCAGCCAGAGCTCGCACATCAACCACATGAAGATCCGCTTGGACAAATCGACCTGTCCGGCGCGGTGCATCGCGATTTGCCGCTGGACCTCGTCGTGGTTGAGCAACGGGCCGGTTCGTGCGTCCGGCGAAGCCAACAGGCTCGCGACCTCCGCCCCGAG
The DNA here is from genome assembly GCA_964619045.1 of uncultured Planctomycetales bacterium. Classification (GTDB taxonomy): domain Bacteria; phylum Planctomycetota; class Phycisphaerae; order UBA1845; family Fen-1342; genus JANQFV01. The sequence continues at coordinate 5,848 of CAZUCH010000040.1, forward strand.
ATCACCTCGCAGCCACGTCGCCACGGGTGTCGGGAAACCCATCTTGTCGGCTCGCATACGCACGCTCTCCGGCAGAATGCCGCGCATCGCCGTGCGAAGCGTAGACTTGGTCCGACCTTCGCGAATCATGTACTCCGGCGGTAACGAGTATGCAAACTCGACGATCCGATGGTCCAGCAATGGCACGCGTGATTCAACCGAGTGGGCCATGGCGAGTCGATCCTCGATGCGCAAGATGCTGGGCAGATAAGCCGAGCGCAGTTCCCGCCACATGAAGCGTCGTAGCGGATCGAGCCCTTCGATCTTCTCCTCGCTGGTGGCCGCCGGCCCGGCCGCCTCGGCCATGAAGTCCGCGTTGAGTACTGCTCTGAGTCCTGGGGCGGGCGTGGTGGGCGACTTGCGCGCCAACATTGCCTGCCAGCGCCGACCGAGCCGCGCGGCCCAGGGTGAGTCGGCGGTCGCCAGAATCTGCGGCAGGTAGTTCGTGCCGTTGAGCTGCCGGGCGGCGATCCACTCCTGCCGCAGTGGATCGGGAACGCGGTGGAGATCCTCTCGGAAGTCCCTCTCGAACAGGTGTGTGTGAAACAAGCGGTAGTGGTGGAAGTAACCGGCATGCACTTCATCGCCGCCATGCCCAGTCAACAGGACGGTGACCCGCTGCCCAACCTGCTGGCTGATGTGCCACCAAGTGTAGATCGACTGGCTGGTTACGGGCTCCTCGAGATGCCACATGCAGCGTGTGAGATCCTCCAGGATCCGGTCCGTGCCCGGCGTGATCTCGTGCACACTCAAGTCGAAGGTTCGCACCATGTCGTGGACATAGCGGCTCTCGTCATAGCGCTCATCGTTGGGATACAGGCCGCTGAAGGTGGTCAACGTCTCGGGGATTTGGGTCGAGGCGAGCGCCACGACCGTCGTTGAGTCCAGTCCGCCGCTCAGACTGGCCCCGATCGGCACGTCACTGCGTAATTGAAGATGTACGGCGTCGTGCAGCAAGTTATGTAGCCGCTCGCCGGCTTCCTCCACGGAACCCTCGAAGGGTGGCACATCGGCGATCGACCAGTAGCGCCAGCGGGTTGCCTGGCCACGGGAATCGAGCCGCAGGTTCTCCCCGGGCAGAAGTTGTCTGACATCGCGGAAGAAGGTGTGCTCGTTGTGGTCTGAGAGGCTGAGCATCAGGAACTGGTAGAGCTGGCGCGGCTCGATCTGGTTGAGTTCCGGGAACGCCAGGCGCAGAGCCTTGATCTCGGAAGCGAACGCGAAGCCGCCGTCGGGGAAAGCGTAGTACAGTTGCTTGATGCCCAGCCGATCACGCGACAGCAGCAATTCCCGTCTGGGTTCGTCCCAGATTGCGAACGACCACATGCCGTTGAAGTGGCATACGCAGTCGGCGCCGTATTCCTCGTAAGCGTGGACGATGATCTCCGAATCGGAGTCGGTTCGGAAGCGATGTCCACGATTGATCAGCTCGCCCCGCAGTTCTTTGTAGTTGTATATCTCGCCGTTGTGGATAACACAGACGGTTCGGTCTTCGTTGTACAGCGGTTGGTTGGCGCCGGCGCTGACGTCGATGATCGACAGTCGCGCATGCCCGAGGCCGACTCCGGGGGCGTAATGGAAGCCACGGCCGTCCGGGCCGCGGTGCGCTAGAATATCAACCATACGCGGCAACTGTTGTTTCAAGTCAATCGTGCGCGTATTGAGAATGCCGACTATTCCGCACATGCAAGGCTCTCGGTTCAGCCGACGCTACCGGCGCCGCCTCAGGCTGGACGGCTCCCGGACACCGCCGGGCTGACGAGGGCCGCGAAGTCGTTCGGGCTGATATCCAACTTCGTGTACACGAGTAGCCGGTACGTCGGACCGATGTTCACGGCGTTGGCGGCAAGGCTGAGGTCGTATACGAGCTTGACGGGCTGGGTCGCGAAGAAGCTGTAGTAGTCGTGGAAGTACGAGTAGGAAGCCACGTCCGGTCTGTCGCCAGGCCCATCCACGTCCACGATTCGTCCGTCGTGCCCCGGCAGAACGGGTTCACAGATGCAAAGATACTTGCGCGTGACGCGCACAAGCTCGTCGGCCACACTCTTCAGATACGGTACGTGATCTAGAACCGAGACCGTGAAGAGCACGTCCCAGGAACCGTCCGCCAGCACCTTGAGATGGGCCTCGTCGCCCCGCCGCAGATCCAGGCCCAGTTCTTCACGGCCGTGGCGCACCGACTCCTCGTTGATGTCAACGCCCGCCAGCCTTGCCGTTTGCCCAAGACGCTCGCGCAGGAGGACGAGATTCCGACCAGCGTTGCACCCAAACTCAAACACCGACTCCGGTTCAAGGGCCGCGATCACGCGCGCCACGGTTGTGGCGTAGTCCGGCGGTGACTTGCCGTAGCCCAACCCCATCTGCTTGGTCAGGCGCCAGTAGCACTTGGCGTCTTCGGTTTCAGTCGTCGGGAAGTTGGTCGTCAGATCGACGCTGATGCCCTCTGTCGGTGTCTGGCTACTCATTGCGCTGCTTCCTAGACAAGGTCCACAGTATCGGCCGGCACCGCTCTCCCGACCCAATGCCCCTCGATCGTACGAAGCCGCGGACGGAAAATCAACCCGTTCTCCGGGCCTCGCGCCACGGATCGTAGGCACGCCCATGCCGACGTGCTATGATGTCCGCGAGGGCAATCTATTGCACCGGAGAGGAACACGTGCGCGACACCAACGACCCTGGCGGAACGACACTCAATAACGGTCCCGTCTTCGTTGGGGGCACGGGGCGCTCAGGCACCACATTAGTCGTGTGGTTGCTCGGCATGAGCGAGAACATGGCGTGCTTTACGTGGGAGACACAGTTCATAGTCAGCAACATCGGGCTCCCGAAGGTCGTCGCCGAGGGCCAGCGAGCGTTGCCCGAGTTCATGCGCAACATGCGCGGCAGGTGGTTCCGGCGCAGCGATACGGTCAACAGCCGGAACGTGCGAACCATCGACTTCCTGGACGATATCAAAGGCGAGCTGGGCACGCGCTTCGACCGGGGTGGCGGCGAGTTTGACGCCGGTATGTCGCGCGACATCGCGGAAGCCCGCTACCGGACGGTGCTCGACGCCTTTGAGAGCGACATCCTGGCAGCGCGGACCGAAGAGGATCGGTTACTGGCGAGCCGACGACTTGTCCGCGCGCTAGGCCGCGAGTTGACCGCTTCCCGGGGCAAGAACCGCTGGGTCGAGAAGACGCCCAAGAACCTCATAGCGATGGATTTCATCCTGAGGCTGCTGCCGGATGCCAAGATCATCAACTGCATCCGGGACGGTCGTGACGTCGTGACGTCGATCCTGGCGAATCAGTTCTGGCCGGTCGAGGTCCACCCGGACGCGGGTCTGACGTGGGACAGGGAAATAAACATCCACAACGCCAGCCGTTTCTGGGAACGCGTGCTGCGCTATGGCCTGAAGGTCGGCCGGCCGACGTCGTCGTACTTCGAGCTCCGCTACGAGGACTTGGTCGAGAACCCGGAACAGGAACTTCGCCGACTCTGCGAGTTCCTCGGCGAGCCCTTCTGCGACCGCTGGCTAGAGGTCGAGTACCGCCGGACCACAATCGGCAAATGGAAACAGGCCTTCAGCGAGGACGACAAGCACACCTTCAAGGAGAATGCGGGGGATCTGTTGGTGGAGCTGGGTTACGAGCCGGGGCCCGACTGGTAAGGCGCCGGCACGGGCTTGCGGCCTACCGCCTGAGCGAGTAATCTCCGAGTGCAGGTGTCTTGAACAGCGCGAGATTGACGGGCCCTCCGATACGGTGATCGGATCCTCGATTTTATAGCATACTGGGAGCCGAAACAGCACAACGGAAGGTCCATGACGTCCTAGGACCGGGAGACCTCATCAGGCTCACCGAGGCGGACATGCTCGATTCACAGGTGTTTGCCGAACGCGGGTTCCGGATCACGCGGTCTTACTGGTCGCGCCCTGCGACACCGAAGCCGATCTTTCCCTTGGTCCACGCGGTCGGCGGCCCCACTGAAGTGCCTCCACAGGCTCGGGAGTTCTCCGGTTCGTTACAGATCAGTCCGGTCCGCCCACGCGGCGCCCCACCATAAGCGAGAAGAGGGAAGAGGATTATGCTCTCCGGCAAAAAGCTACATCCGGCCTGGTACGTGTTTCTGTTCTCTGTCACGTTGCGGCTAGCCTGGGCCAGCTTCGCAGTAGTCACCCCGATCAGTGATTTCGCCGGTTACGAGAACATCGCCTCGATCTGGATCAACACCGGCGAATTCGGAGGTTTGCTGGGCGCTGCCTATCGAACGCCCGGCCACCCGGCATACTTGGCGCTGATCTACCTGGTGTTCGGCCATAGCTGGTACACGGCTGGCCTAGTGAATGCCGTGGTCGGCGGTCTCACCTCGGGGCTCCTCGTACTCCTGGCAGGTCACTTAGTCTCGAGACGGGCGAGCGTGATTGCCGGGCTGCTCCATGCCTTGTCGCCTACGGCACTGGCGTACGTACCAGTATTGGCGAGCGAGCACTTGGCGGTGTTCGCATTGGTGGCAAGCCTGCTGGCGCTGGCCCGCGCGCATCAACAAGATGGTCGGTGGCGATATCTCCTGGCGTTTGTCTCAGGGGCCTTGTTCTGCCTGCTGATCTTGACTCGGCCGGTGTGTGTTCTGATGGCTCCGGCATTTGTCCTTCTAGCCGTTGTTAATCTGCGTCGATGGCGGCTAACACCCAAGTTGGGCGCGACGTTCGTTGTCGCCTTAGCACTAGGCTTCGCTCCTTGGGCGGCTCGCAACGTCAAGCTCGGCCTTCCACCGTTGACGCTTTCGACTCAGGGCGCTCTTGCTCTGTGGTGGGATATCAGTCCATATGCGAATCCCGACGTACTCAGAAAGGGAGTTCCGGAGTTCGCCAGGGGTGTCTCTGAGAAGGAGCGGGGGCGGGTCATTAATGAGGCGGTATTCGATTGGGTAAAAGAGAATCCCGGTACTTACTTGGCCCTGACACGGGCGCGGATCGCGCGCATTTTCGGCACTCGGCCGGACTATTGGGCCGCGATTCACTTGGTGCCTACCCAGGAGAATGATCAGTTGCGGTCCAATGTATACCGCAGCTGGGCACTCCAGTGGCAACTCGATCCCTCCTCCATTGCCCAACACAGAGCGATGATCACGCGAAACTCGCAGTTCCTCTATTGGCACCGAGTCTGCGTGGCGCCATTGATCCTGGTTGCCCTTCTGCTGTCCCTAACGCGTCTGTCCAGACTGGGCATGGTTGTCCTGCCGGTTGCCTGCTACGTCGGTGGACTGGCGTTGACGGTCTTCGCCGAACGTTACCGCGAGATGTCTGATCCGTTACTGTTCGTTGTCCTGGGAGCCCTTCTTTCCGATCTCCTGTTTGGCACTTGCGATTTGGGGCGCTGGCGCGCGCGGCGCGTCAAGCTGGTGGTGGCGCTCCTGGCAATAGGCGCGAGCATCCTGCTTCATACGACCGGCCTGTTGTCGCGTTGGTCTCTCTATCCGGCCGTCCACGCGCCGAGCCCAACCGTGTCCAGCCTCGATTTCCAGCCGGTCGAATTGACGCAGCCGTCCGAAACCTACCTGAGCCATCGGTCGCGTAGAACAGAACGGGTGGCGATAACGCGCGAGGGAGATGCCTTGCGCTGTGAGATTGTCGGTAGCAGCACTGAGACCGCCGGATCCCAGTACGGTGGAATCAAGTTGTTCGTTCTCGATCCTGAAGCTTTCACGCTGCGACTCACGTTTCAACAGGCTCGGAATATCGATGCTGTGTTCGTGTGTGGTTATGACGTCGCCGGTCAGAAGAAGCTCCAGTGGCAATGGGACTGCGAGGCCGGAGCGAATCCCGATGAGACGATGCATATCTACACGTTCGTCCCCGGTGCACGGACCGAGTACTTCCGTCCAATCGGTGAAGCCTCCATCCAGGGCGTCGAGGAGATCGACTTCTTTGTCAGGGTCGCGCCGAACACCACGGCCGGTTTCATTCTGCACGGAGCCGAGATCGCCGAGTCCAAGCCTGGTGAGCTGGCCGTGTCCGCGCTCGAGTTCGAGCCGGTCGAGTTGGCTCAGCCGCCCGAGACCTACCTGAGCCATCGGTCGCGCCGAACAGAACGGGTGGGGGTCACGCGCGATGGTAGCGCCTTGCGCTGTGAGATTGTCGGCAGCAGCACGGAGACCGCCGGGGCCCAGTACGGTGGAATCAGGCTGTCAATCCTTGAGCCTGAGGCTTTCAAGCTGCAACTCACTCTTCAACAGACTCGGAATATCGATGCTGTGTTCGTGTGTGGTTATGACGGCGCCGGACAGAAGAAGGTCCAGTGGCAATGGGACTGCAGGGCCGGCGTGAATCTCGATGAGATGATGCACAACTACACGTTCGTCCCCGGCATACGCACCAAGTACTTCCGTCCAATCGGCGAAGCCTCCATCCAGGGTGTCGAGGAGATTAACCTCTTTGTCAGGGTCGTGCCGAACACCACGGCCGGTTTCATTCTGCACGGAGTCGAGATCGTCTCACCCGAGTTCCACCACCCCGATGTCTCGCCCTTCGAGTTTATGCCGGCCGACCTGAGCCGGCCCCTGGCGGAATACCAGAGCAAGTGGACGAAGAGGCTGGACGATGTCGTGCTCGAGAAGACTCTAGCCGGCGGCCTACGCTTTCATGGGCGGGCCTGGGAGGCCGCCACGCGCGGCCGGTACGGCGGCGTGCGACTCCAAGCGCCACGGCCCGTGGACGCCTTGCGATTGCGTCTGGCCTTCGAGCATCCGGAGAACATCATTCGCATCTTCGTCGACGGCCAC
>CAZUCH010000041.1:0-12621 GCA_964619045.1 uncultured Planctomycetales bacterium
CAGTGCAAGGCGTCGCCGTGTGCATCGAGATCGTCGCGAGACACTGCTCAAGAGCAGTGGCACATCTGCCCATCAGCTGAGGGCTGGCAGAGCACCGCCGCCGAAGCCAGCTTCATCCCCGCCAGCAGCATAGCCGTCGTCGTCATTCCAAAGACCGGCACAAGCAACACGCCGCAGAGCAGAGCCCCGACGCAGGCGCCGACATGATCGGCCCCGACGACACTTCCGGCGGCAGCTCCTGGCCAGCCGTCAACCGCGAGCCGCAAGCAGCCCGCCAGCGCAAATGTTGCGCCTCCGAGCAGCCCGCTCAGCACAACCAGGCTAGACACGCACCATTCCACGGTCGCCAGCGCACCCGGCCCGCTCTGCAACCTCCCCAATGCGGGCAGGACTATCGGCACGAACAGCGCCAACGCCGCCAGCGCGAGGTCGGTGACTATCAGAAGATACCGTGCTCGCCGCAGTTGCTTCGCCGCGCTGCGTCGCGATTGCACAAGTTGCTCGGCCCCCAGACAGCCTACCACCAGCCCCGCCATGAGCAGCGCGATGATCCACCCGATCCGCTGGTAGACATAGCCGTAGAGATTCTGAAACGCGAACAGCCAGACGATGCTCAGCGCCATGGTCACGAGGCCGGTAGTGACGACGGAGAGCGTGACCGCCCCACGAGCCCAGCCGGCGCGCGTCCCGGCTCGCAAACGGCCGACGACCAAGACGCCCCCGCCGGCGAGCAGCAGCACGCCCACAACCTGGGATAGTCCGACGGTTCGCAGCCACTCGATCACCTTCCCCCCGCCGCTGGCACGCTCCCACAGTGCTAGTCGCTGCACGCAGATTCTGGGCTGCAGGTCCGTGCTGATCGGCACGTCGCCGGCTGCGTCGAGGTCGGCGGCGCGGCGTGCCAGCTTGTCGGGCTCCAACCAGTCAACCGCCCCCTCGAACCACGCCGACATGAAGTACGGCGACTCGACCCCGCGCTGCGTGTAGCGCCGTACGAGTTCGGCCGGGTCAGTCGAGAGCAAGCCGGGCTCGGTGGCGGCCAGCACCTGGGCCGGATCGCCCCAGCCGATGACAACGTGCGGGAAGTGTCGTTTCAACGTAGCCCGAATCGTCGCCAGGTACTCGCACGCTAGTGGCGACAGTTGATCGGGCGCCGCCGCAGCCGTCATGCACAACACAGCCCTGTCCGCCATGGCGCCGCGCAACTCGCCGTAGAACTCGTCCGTGTGGAATCGCGCCCACAAGGCCGACAGCGGCTCGGGCAAGCGGATTATGACGAGATCGAAGCTGCCATGCCGCGTCTTGACGAAATGCCGGGCATCCACGTGATGCACGGCAACGCGCTCATCATGGAGTGCCGCACGGTCCTCGGCGGCCAAGTGCGGCTCGATCAACTCAATCTGACGCGAATCCGACTCGACATAGTCGATGTGTTCGAGCGGATGACGAAGCATCTCAGAGATCAGCCCCTCCGCCCCCCCACCGAGCACAAGCACGCGGCGCGGGTCGGGATGTTGGCACAAACAGAAGTGAGCCGAGGGCGCGTAGCTGTAGGGGTCGGGGAAGTCGGCGGCCACCTGGCCATCGCAAAACAGTGTGAACTGCCCCGCCCGGCGACCAAGAGCGAGATTCTGGTACTTGGACTCCAGCTCGGACACAAGCTCGCAGCCCGCAACGCTGCTCTCCCAACGCCGATCGAGCAATCGCCGATTCAGCGCATCACCGGCGAGGATCGCCAGGAGTATGGTGCCCCCACCAACAGTGGCCAGCACGCCGGAGCACAACGCACGCCCTCGTCCCGTGACAGCCAGCAGCCCGGCGGCGGCGAAGGCCGTTATGCCGCCGCACACGAGCGCCGTCTGGATGGGCGCCAGGTGCTCGACGGCCCAGAAGCTGAACGCGGCCCCGCCCGCGAGACTACCGAACGATTCGAGTGCGTAGACTCTGCCAAACGTAAGAGCGGGATGCGGTGTTCGCCCCGAGATGCGGCACGCCAGCGGAAACGCCATCCCGACCAGCGCACTGGTCGGCGTCACCAGCAACAGAGCCGCCAGGGCTGTCTGGGGCAACGGCAGAAGCAGGCCGGGATCGACACCCAGCCAGGCCCGGGCGCCGCTGAAAATCCACAATTGCACACACGCCGCCACGCTGAGTGTCAGCAGCACCGCCACCAGCCACACTTCCGGCCGGCGTTTGCCTTGGTTGGATTCGGCCAGCCTCGCTCCCACCACTGCCCCACCCGCGATGCCCAGCAGCCAGGCGAACAGGACGATGCCCCAGACCAACTCGCTGCCCAGCATCAGCACGAGTGCCGCGCGCAACAGAAGCGACTGCGTGACGATAGCCTGGGCCCCCCAGGCGATGATCAGTACGCTCAGCCACGCGCGAGGTGGCGTCAGTGCTTCTTGCCGTGACATTGCTTGTACTTCTTGCCGGAGCCGCAGGGGCAGGGCTCGTTTCGGCCAACCTTGGGGGTCTCGCGCCGGATTGTCTGAGGCTTGGCGCCCTCGCCCTGCTGTCGCATGGCGGCCTCTTGATCTTCGGACGCGGCCGAGAACCCCGCGCCGGTCGCATCCGCCTTGCCGGCCGTCATGCCGGAGTACGCTCCGCCGCCGGGTGCGCTCGATGCCTCGCCCGTCTTCTCGTCAGCGCCCACGCCTCCGATGCGCACCTTGAATATCAGGTCGGTGACGCGCTCGCGGATGTTGCCGAGCGTCTCGTTGAACATGCGCGTGCCTTCACGCTTGTACTCGATCTTGGGGTCTTTCTCGGCGTACCCGCGCAGGCCGATGCCGTGCCGCAACAGGTCCATCGAGTACATGTGATCCTTCCAGATCTGGTCGAAGGTGGTCAGCAGCACGTAGCGCTCAAGCTGCGTGAGCTCGAAACGCAGCATTTCGTATCCGCAGCGCTTGAGCTGTTCGCGCAGATCGCCGTCCATGTCCAACTGCGCGATGTCCATGACCGAGCCGAATCGGTCGCGGGCCCAATCAACCAACTCGTTGCCGGCGTACTTCCGCACGGCGTCGTCGATCTCGACATCGAGCCGGCCATTGGTCAGATAGTCCTCGTTGAGCGTTCGCAATTCCTTGAATATCTGGTCGGGGCTCTTGCCGGCGAGATTCTCGTAGGTCCACTTGAGCCGATACTTGCGGTTGGCCCAGGCCGCGATTCGGGCGGCGACCTCGTTGACGTTTGAGCCGCCGCGCTGCAAGGCAAAGTCTATGACGGCGGCGACGGGATACTCGATCTCGCGCTCTCGATAGGCGGCGCGCATCTTCTCGCCGAAGATCGCCAGGGCATCCTCGCGGCTGGCCGTGGAGATATCGTCCAGGGGCACGTCAACGTCGAACTTCTCGCGCGCCCAGCGTACCAGCCGTACCTTGGCGAAGAGCGGGTCAACATATTGCTCAAGCGGCGACAGGTCTTGCGTGGCGATCTTCTCGGCCCCCGCCTCCAGGATCTGGTCGAGCAACCCCCCTGAATCGCTCTTGCGGATCTGGTTCTGGGTGAGGCTGAGTCCGTACTGGGCAACCCAGGCCACCAGGCCGCGTACGTCCCATTCCTCGGGCGCGATGTCGGCGTCAACGTACTCGCCAAACGTGCGCTGGATGTGCTGCTGGGACTCATGGCCCGCGAAGTCGCGCACCTGACTCGAAAGCGGATCGAGATGGGACGTGTCGAGCTTGTCGGCCTCCAACGCCACGCCGAGGTGCTGACCGACCCACTCCACGACGCATAGCGCGGGGAACCGCGGGTCGTAGTAGCGATCAATCGCGTCGGCGACGGTCTCGTCGATCATCTCCCAGATGAGTTCGCTCAGCCCGCGACTCTCGACGACCCGTTGGCGCCTGCTGTAGAAGGTCTTGCGCTGGAAGTCCATGACCTCGTCGTACTCGAGCAGGCTCTTGCGGATGTGGAAGTTGCGCTCCTCGACCTTCTTCTGGGCACGCTCGATGCCCTTGCTGACGCGCTTGTCCTCAATCGCCATGCCCTCCTCGAAACCGAGCATGCCGAGCATTTTGAGCACCCACTCGCCCATGAACAGCCGCAGCAGGTCGTCCTCGAAAGAGAGGAAGAAACGCGAGCTGCCGGGGTCACCCTGACGGCCACACCGACCGCGCAACTGGTTGTCAATTCGCCGACTTTCGTGGCGCTCGGTTCCCACAACGTGCAGACCGCCGAGGTTGGCCACGCCCGGCCCCAGCACGATATCGGTACCGCGTCCGGCCATGTTGGTGGCGATGGTCACGTTGCCATGGACGACCTTCTTCTTGCCGCGCAGGGCCTCGTGCTGCTGGCCGGCCTTGATGACAATCTCGGCCTCGCGTGCGTGGTTCTTGGCGTTGAGCACTTCGTGTTCCACGCCGTGACGGCGCGTCAGAGCCGCGCTGAGCTTCTCCGAACTCTCGACGCTCACCGTGCCCACCAGCACCGGCCGACCGGACGGCGCGTCGCCCATCAACGCCGTGTAACCGCGGACCAGCGCCTCCTCGTCGCCTTCGCCGTCGCGGAACGCGCCGATCGCCTCGGCGATGATGCCGAGTTGCCGCTCGCACTCCTCGGGCTCGACATCGGCCTCCTTCATGTCACGCAACGTGCGCTGGGCATGTTTGAGCATGTCGAGCTGCGACCATTGATCGCTCGGGAAACCGTCCTGGCTGTAGGACTGGACCTCCCCAACGATCGCGTCGAACTTGTTGGCAACCGCCCTGTATATCTTGTCGTTGTAGTCGATCCGCCGAATCGGCTTGTCGGTCGGAATCGCGATGACCTCGAGTTTATAGATCTTCATGAACTCGTCGGCCTCGGTCATCGCGGTGCCCGTCATGCCGGCCAGTTGCTTGTAAAGCTTGAAGAGGTTCTGGAGGGTGATGGTGGCGAGCGTCTGCGTCTCCTGCTTGATCGTGACGCGTTCCTTGGCCTCCACCGCCTGGTGCAATCCGTCGGACCATTGCCGACCCTGCATCAGCCGCCCGGTGAACTCGTCCACGATGACGATCAGATCGTCCTGGACGACATACTCCTTGTCGTTCTGGTAGACCTTGTGGGCGCGCAGGGCGTTGTCGATATAGTGCGGCCAGTTCATGTTCTTGCTGTCATAGAACGTGCCGATCGACAGCTCCTGCTGAGCGGCCTTGGCTCCGTGCTCGGTCATGTGGGCCGACTTGCGATCCGCCTCGACCACGAAGTACTGCTTGTGACCGATGGCGTCGGCCTCATCGCTGCTCAACCAGAACGGGTCCGTGCGGAACTTCTTGAGGCCCGCCTTGAGCTTCGCATCGTTGGGGTCCAGGCCGTGCGCCAGCGGATCGCGTTCGATCTGGTCGATCCTGGAGCTGGTCTCGCGGTTAGCCTGCTCCTGCTTTGTAACCAGCGAGCGGGCGACGTTGTCCGCCACCCGGTAGTTGCTGACATCGTCGTGCGCGGGGCCGGAGATGATCAGCGGCGTACGAGCCTCGTCGATCAGGATCGAGTCCACCTCATCGACCACGACATAGTCCTGCTTACCCTGCATCTGGTCGCGGACGCTGTGCTTCATGTTGTCGCGCAGATAGTCGAAGCCGAACTCGCTGTTCGTGCCGTAGGTGATGTCGCAGCCGTAGCCGACCCGGCGTAACTCGGCCTCCGGCCCATAGGTCTCCATGGAGGAGCTGATATACCCCACCGACACGCCCAACAACTCAAAAATCGGGCGGGCGAACTCGGCGTCGCGCTGCACGAGATAATCGTTGACGGTGACCATGTGGACCTTGAGCCCCTGGAGCACCTTCATGTAGTTGGCCATGTAGCAGACGATGGTCTTGCCCTCGCCCGTCCGCATTTCAGCCACGTTGCAGTCTTCGAGCACGCGGCCGCCGATGAGCTGGCACTCGAATTGCCGATGCTCGCGGGCTAGTCGCGAGGCTTCTCGGACACAGGCGTAGGCCTCGGCGCGAATCGCTTCCGGAGTCTCGCCCTCCTCGAGACGTCGCCGAAACTCGTCGGTCTTGGCCCTGAGTTGATCGGCCGAGAGCGAGCGCACGCCGTCCTCGAGCGGATCGATATCCGTCCGCACGGTCTGCCGCAGGTTGAGTATCACGCGATCATTGCGCGTGGGCATGAACTTGAAGATCGCCCAGCCGCAATAGCCGCCCCACGCCAGCACAAAGAGCGAGAGCAGCACGGCGACCACTTCGCGCCGCAACCAGCCCATGCCAACGGCCTCCGGTCCGACGATCAACAGCGCGACCAGCAGCAATAGGCCAATCGTCAGGCTGCCGGCGATCACCAGCCGCATTCCGCCCCGCCGGGCGCGATACCAAAACACCTCGCCCATGCTGGTGGCGTCGCGCAGGATGTCCGTATCGCCTACGTTATGGAGCCAGTTCATGGCGACTCCGATGCTCGAAGGTGGGAGGCCACTCGCCGGCCGGTGGGTCTCGGCCGCATAATCATCGACTGATCTCGTTAACCCTTGGCCCGCTCGAGGTACTCGCCGGTGCGCGTGTCGATGCGCAGCTCTTCACCGATGTCGATGAAGGGCGGCACCTTGACCTGCAGACCGGTCTCCATGGTCGCATCCTTGTTCTGGTTGGTGGCAGTCGCGCCTTTCACGACCGGCGTGGTGTCGGCGACCTTCAGCTCGACCACATTGGGCAGCTCGACGGCGACGATCTTGCCGTCGATGAACGAGATCGTGACGATTTCTTCGCCACGCAGGTAGCTCTCGGCGCCCGACAAGGTCTCAAGCGGCACCTCGGTCTGGTCGAAGGTCTCCTGGTCCATAAAGACGAAGTTGCTGCCGTCGCGATAGAGAAACTGCAGGGGTTTGGTATCGACGTATTGAATCTCAACCCGGTCATCGGGCGACATTCGCGAATCAGTGATGCGCCCGTCCTTGAGCGACTTGAGCTTGACCTGCAAGTAGCTGCGCCAATTGCCCTTGGACACGCGTGTCACGTCGGACACCGTATAGAGGCTGCCCTCGTGCAGGACAACTTTGCCCCTTTTGAGATCATTCGCTTTCGCCATTCGCCGCTACTCCTGAGACCGTCGGGAAGCCTCGGCTCGGCATCCGCTGGCCGCCGGCACGCTCCCTCACCTAAGTTTAGAAGCCGAGTAGTATAGCAGGATTACGTCGCGTTGCCGATTGGTCGGCCGGCCACCCTGAACAGAACCCCGAGCGTAAGCGAGCGGGCCCCGCCTCAGCGCCCCATCCTTCCGCTGCGCTCGAGGATGGGGCACCCGCCGATTGGCGCGCCTTCCGTGGTCGGGATGACCGCGGAATTCTCGCCAGGCCCGCCCTCCGGGTGATTATCGCCCCCACGGGCCGCTGTCCCCAAACGCTCCACCCAGCAAACCCACAAACGCATCAATGTCCGTGAAGTCGATCACGCCGTCGCCATTGGCGTCCCCGGCGATGTAGGGGTTCACCTCCGGATAGAGAGGCACAAGCGCCTCTGGATCGCCGAGAGCCACCACGAACGGGTCGATGTCATCGAAGTCCACGCGCCCATCGCCGTTGAGATCGCCGGCCGTCGCGGGCTGCCCAACATACCCATATGCTTCGAGCTCGAGTATCGTGGTGAACTCCCGCTCGCCGCCGGCGTCACCCCGCACACGCACGCCGTCGCACCACTGCGGCGACAGGTCGAAGGCGATAACCTGGTACGGCATGAGCCGGTCCAGCGGTTCGCTCTGCACCTGGCCGGGGGCGACCAGCCACTCGTCGCCACGCCGCACCTCCACAATCATATCGAGGAAGAAACCACCCCAGCGCTCGGCCGTGAACGGGTCGGAGTTCCACTGCGGCGGATAGACGTCCCCCTCAAAGAACAAGACGCTGTCCACACGAACCATGCGCGCGAAGTCGAGTTCGTAATAGTCGCCTCCCGCCGGCTGCTCGGGATCATCGTCATACGTCCAGTACGGCCGATAGGCGTTGTGGCGCGGGTCCGTGATTCCGTCGGCGATGCCGGCCAGATTCTCGCGGTCGAGCATGGGGTCAAAACGCGCGATACTGGCGTAGACCCCCACCTCCTCACCCGCGGCCCGCAACTCCCCGACAATCCCCGCGGCTTCCTCGGGGTCGGGCTGTTCGGGCTCGGGCGTTACGGGATCGCCATCAGGAATGTGGTAGACGCGCGGCCCGCCATCGTCGCTGATCCAGCCGCCGCAATCGACGATAGCCAGCTCGGCCAGCGTCTGCCAGCGTGTGCAAATCGCCATGATCGAGTCGTCCTGCGGCAGCGGACCGGGCTCGGGCAGGTCCAGCCGATAGTTGTTGCGATACACGTCGCCGCACTGCGCTGTGAGGCTCTCCGGCAAACCGCTGTGCCCGTCGACCAGGCCCAACAGGCCGCCGGCAGTCGCTGGATTGCAGTCGCTGTCCCAGCCGGCCAGAATCGCGATCTGCACCGTTTGCTCGAAGTCGCCTTCGCCATAAAGCAGTGCCAGCGTCGTGGCCCCCACGTTGATCGTGGACTCGATCCACATCAGGTAGCGGCCGTGGTCGTACGCACCCTGGTAGTGGTCGTACAGCAGCCGGCGCGTGGCACGCCAATCGGGTGCTCCATCCAGCATGTCCTCAGCGTGCCACGCCAGCACATCCCGGATGACGGCCGCCGTCCGCGAGCTTTCTGGAAGAGCCTCCAGCCCAAGTTGAATCAGCGTCGGCACGTCACTCTCGAAGGCCGCCGCCGCGTACATCGCAACGTAGAACTCGGCCGCGTGAACCGCAAAACCGTCGTTGCTGATGCGCGCAAACACGGCCGCGTGCTCCACGGCCCATTGCCGCGACCCGGGCGAAAGCGCACCTATGCTCTCGGTCGTGATCTGCGCATCGATCGTGTTCCAGCATGGGTTGAGCTGATACGCCCCCGTCTCTGGCGGGAAATACCCGTAGTCCATCAGATAGCGCGCCTGGCGATTGGCGATGTAAATCCCGACGATCGGCACGTGGGCCAACCACTCGTCGCGCAACTGTTCCGACGTGGGCTCCAAGCCGTGCGTGAGGTAGACGTGCTGGACCAAGTACTCCAGGTCGGTGTCATCATCGGCCGGCCACACATCCATCAGCACCCACGGTACGCTCTCGTTCGGGTCGGGCTGCGAACCCGCGTAAACCCCCTCGCTGGGCCGACCGGCCATGTTTCCGATCAACTCGCCAAGCCACATGCCATGCAGTTTGTCGAAGTAGACGTCCGCCTCGATCGTGCGCTCGCCGTAGGCCACGAGTACGCACCCGGCCACCAGTGTGACAGCCGCGAGTCTGCCGGTCATTGTCCGTCCTCCGCCCAGCGCGGATGACACGAAACTCCCCTAGCGCCATTGTACCGCGCAGCTCCACAACGGCGAAGTTTAATCTGATCAGTGGGCGCGAAGCGCAAAAGAGAAGATGGAAGGTCTAGCCGTGGCGCGGGAAGAACCTTCCATCCTGTTGCCGCGACTCGCTGTCTGAGCCGCGTACGAATCATGTTGAACACGGTCATTCCCGACCGCTAGTGGCAATCTTGCGCTAAACCGGCGCTATGTTGCAAGAGGAAAAACGCGAAAATCTTCTCTTCCGCAAAATCTTGCGCGATGGCACGAGCCAGACGTTATCATGTGTGTAGCAGTTTCAACTGGTCGGGAACCCGCGCTTCTGCGAACTCCGAGGACTAGCGATGGGACAGCGGAGTTGTCTGACAAAGCGCTACGAGCACACCTCTTCGCAGAGTAGGCGCCACAACATCCCGTCACTCGTATTAACACTATGCGCAAGCATCAAAGGAGGTCAGCGAAAATGAGTACGCGAAGGCTCTGTACCGTTATTACCATCGCGGTGATCTTGTCGATGTCGACAGCCCTGCACGCAGAGACTCCATTGAGTGCCAACGTCACGTACCAGGGGCTGCTCGAGCTGAATGGCATGCCCGTCAGCGATACGGCCGACTTCGTCCTATACCTGTACGATGCGGAGATCGGCGGCAGCCAAATCGGCTCGAGCTCGCCCGCCTACGGCATCGCGGTCTTCGACGGGCTCTTCACACTCGATTTTGACTTTGGCGACAACGCCTTCAACGGCGATGCCCGCTGGCTGGAAATCGTGGTCCGCTCCCCCGCCGGCAGCGGCATTTTCACCACGCTCAGTCCGCGCCAGCCACTGACTGCCACACCGTACGCACTCTTCGCCCTCGACGGCGGCGCCGCCTCACCCTGGGAGATTGCCGGCAACGACATCTTCTATGACGCCGGCAACGTGGGCATCGGACTATCGAATCCGGCAGCCAAGCTGCATATCGGCGGAACACCATATGTCGACGGAATCATGTTCCCCGATGGCTCGCTGCAAACGACTGCGGCCACCAGCGGGGGCGGTTCCTGGAGCCTTACAGGAAATGCGGGGACGACGCCAGGTGTGGATTTCCTCGGAACCATTGACGATATGCCATTGGAACTGCACGTCAATGGCATTCGAGCGCTTCGGATCGAACCAAGCTACGACAGCCCTAATCTGGTCGGCGGATACAGCGGCAACACGGTCGGCGAAGGGGTTACCGGCGCGACGATTGCCGGTGGTGGGGCTGGTGCCATGACAAATCGCGTCACCGATGAGGGAGGTGCAATCGGTGGCGGAATGAGCAACCAAACCGGCAATGACACCGGCACCACCATCGACGCTGCGAACGCTACGGTCGCGGGAGGCTATGGTAACACCGCCTCCGGACTCCGTAGCACAGTGAGTGGCGGGCGCAACAACACCGCCTCTGGCACGAACAGTGCCATCGGAGGCGGCTCCAACAACAGCGCCTCGGACGGCAACACTGTCGTCTCGGGCGGTGGTAACAACAGCGCATCGGGATACCAGGCCACAATCGCAGGCGGCTCCCACAACACCGCTTCAGGCGGTACGAGCGTCGTCGGAGGCGGCGAGTACAACACGGCCAACGGCTACATTGCCACCATACCGGGTGGATCGCACAACGAGGCATCAGGGAGCTACTCCCTTGCGGCCGGGCAGCGGGCCCAGGCTATCGACGCCGGAACCTTCGTCTGGTCCGACAGCACCACGGTCGATCCGGACTTCTTCTACTCCACCGGCCCCGATCAGTTTCTGATCAAAGCCACCGGCGGCGTGGGCATCAACACGAATTCGCCCGGCGCAGCGCTGCACATCGGCGGAACGCCGGACGTTGATGGAATCATGTTCCCGGATGGAACGCTGCAAACGACGGCGGCAACCAGCGGCGGGGCCGCCGGCGGCGACTTAGCCGGCACGTACCCCAACCCCAGCGTTGTTCGACTCCGCGGGCTGAGTGTGAGCAGCGTCACGCCACAGAACGGAGATGTCCTCACATGGTCCGGATCGTACTGGACTCCTTTGGACGCCGACTTGTCCTTGCCGTACTGGGATTCCACGTCCTCTGCGTACGACGCTTTTCGCGTGACCAACAACGGCAGCGGTGACGGGATCATGGGACTCACAGACGGATTGAACGCCCGAGGAGTTGAGGGTATCGCCACCGCAACGTCGGGCAACAGCTACGGTGTCTACGGCGAGACCGCAAGCACAGGAGGTCGGGGTGTCAAAGGCCACGCCACGGCGAACTCCGGGGTCACGTTCGGCGTAATCGGAGAGACCGGCAGTTCCGATGGAAGAGGGGTGTTCGGCTGGGCAACCGCCACCACGGGAGATAACATCGGCGTGGTAGGTGAGTCTGACGGCGACGGGGGAATCGGTGTGCTCGGCCGCGCCGATGCCTCGTCAGGAACCACATACGGGCTCAAGGGACTCGTCAACAGTCCAGGCGGCACTGCGGTGTACGGCGAGGCGACTGCTGCGTCTGGCTCCGCATACGGGATCCATGGAGTGACAGAGAGCACGTCGGGCAAGGGAGTCTGGGGCGATGCTCGTGCAACGTCCGGAACGACCACGGGTGTGTTTGGATCGAGTAGCAGTCCGACGGGTAACGGCGTACTGGGAGCCAACGACGCGACTTCCGGCGTGAGCGTCGGTGTCGCGGGAGCTGCTGTCAGTCCGAGCGGTTACGGAGTGCAATGTTCGGGGGATCTCCGTGTTTTCGGTGACATCAGCGTTACCGGATCGAAAGCGGGTTATGTGACCGACATCGTCGTGAACGGCGGCGCGGAAGACCTGGAATGCGGCGACGTGGTGGACATCATCGGAGTGGCGGAGCCGATCATGGGAGATGTACCGGTGATTGTGGTGCAGCTATCGCGCACCAAGGGATCGCGGTCCGTACTCGGCCCGGTGGACTGCGCGCTTACGCTAACCGAGGTCGGCGACGAAGAATCTTCACCGCTCGCGCGCCTCCAGTACAAGTCGCAGCAGTTCCATGCGCATCATCGGGAAGGAACTATCGGCCCTGGGGAATACGGCCGAGTTGTTACCCTGGGAGCTTTCAAGTCGATCAAGGTTGATGCCGATCGGACGCCCGTACGCCCTGGTGACCTGCTCGTGAGTTCCTCGACGCCCGGATTTGCCGTCGCCATCTCTGAGAATGAGGATGCCCAAACTGGGACCGTAGTCGGCAAGGCACTGGCGGCGGTCGACGCCGGTCGGGCTACGATTCCGGTTCTAGTTCAGCCGAGATAGAGCAATCAAGAGGCGAAACACCCGATACGTGGTCAGGACGG
>CAZUCH010000042.1:0-2621 GCA_964619045.1 uncultured Planctomycetales bacterium
GTCCGTCAAGACCCACCCCACCTCGCGATCGACGCTCTTCCGGGTAGGGTGCGTCTTGACGCACCATCATCTGTATCCAGGCGCTGCGGCTACGGCCTACAGCGGCGGGTATTCCGCCGGGAAGCGGATCAGTTGCCACTGCTCCTCGTAGGCCTTCCAGTGCTCCCAACCGAGCGCGTCCAGCAACTCGATACGCTGCTTATACAACTTCGCGTCCGTGGGCTCGTCGGCGATCTTCTCGTTCAACAACTCCAGAGCGGCGGCCAGGCGGCCGTGCCGTACCTCGCGATCGGCGTGCAGCGTCACGTAATCATCGTCGGTAGTGTCAACCCAAGTCCGCAACTCGGCGAACGCCGTCTCGAATGCTTCCAACTCGGCCGCGTCGGCGTCGGTCTCGGGCCGCTCGCCCTTACCAGAATCCGCCATGTCGAACAGGGCCCGGGCCTTGAGATGCAGAGCTTCGACCAGGGCCTTCTTCTGCTTGTCCATCTCCTCGCGAACCTTGCCGGCCGCCTTGTCGTCCGGATCGAGCTTGACGCCGTAGTGTGCCGCCAGCGCCGTCTTGTCGATCTGTGCGATGACGGCGTCAGCGGTAGTGACGACCGCCGCCAGATTCTCTTCGCGGTCGTCGCCATCGGCGCGCCTCAGTCGTTCGACCAAGACCGGCAGATGGTTGGGGAAGTCGCGCAGAATCTCCTCGGCCACCTGATCGAATAGCGCACGCTCGTCCTCGCCGTGCAGTTTGGCCAGTCGCTCGACCTTGAAGTCGCGAACGGCTTCGGCCAACTCCTCGGCGGGAGTCTGCTCATCCTCGTCATCGTCGTCACTCGCCTCGGGCGTGTCATCGTGCGGAATCGTCTTGGGCGGCACGACGTACGTTACCGGGAAGCCGCCGGGACGCTTACCGGCCCCCTGCAGATTGCCGCCGCCGTCGCCGAAGGTCATCGTGCCCAGAAGCAGGTCGCCGGGCTTGGCGATCTTCGGAAGATCATCCGGGCCGGGGCCGCCGACGTAGATGGCCGCTCGACCGCCGCGCGGCAGTGACCGCGTGCCGAAGTCGCCGGCGCCGCTGTTGACGTGATCCGGGTCGGAGTAGAAGTCCAGGTCCACCGAGGACGACAGCTTCTGGTCGAGCATCAGGACCATGTCACGCAGACCCTCCAACTGCTCGCGATCGACATGCCGCGCGTGAAACCGCAGGACGTAATCACCCTTGTCCAGATGCGTCGAGCGCGCCGTCAGTCCGAACCGCTCCACGATGCGCTTGCCCGAATCGAAGATCATGTACTGAATCGACTGCCACGACTCCTGGTACTCCGCATGTCCATACAAAGCGACGCGCGGCGTAACCGTACAACCGTCCTCGATCTCGAAGTCGTAAGTGAGGACCAGCTCGTAAAGCTGCTGCTCGTCCGGCAACTCGTCACGATAGCCCTCCAGCGGCCGAATCTCGCTACTGACCGGCCGGATCGGACGCCGCAACGTCTGGAGTGAACCGCTGGGCTCAACTCGCTCGCGGCGCAACGGCGTCTCGACGCTCACGCGCGTCACCAGAGCGCTGCCGTCGACCGTGATGGCCTGGCGATCGGGGACGATGCCGTGGAAGGTCACCTCCAGCTCGCACTCGCTCGAACCGATGCTGGACCAGTACTGAGCCAGACAGACGTCCAACATGCGCCCGCCGACGACCTTCATGCTACGAACAGCCTCGCCATCGCCGGAGAGCCGGAAGTAGCTCTCCAGCGCGTGGTCAACATAGCGATAGCCGGGAACTAGCTGCAGTGCGTGAATCAGCAGGACGCGCGACTCACCCTCATCGAGTCGGCGAATGCGGAAGTCGGCCCAGGTGGCGCCAGGCGGTACTGCGATGAAGCGGTGCTCGACCTGCCCGGGCTCAAACTCGTAGCTCTCGAAGTACGAGTGCTCATCCTCGTCGAGCTCGACCGGGCGGATCACCGTGATCGGCACCCGGAAGATCGGCCCGCGATCAGGACTGTTCGAGTCGTAACCGCGGACCTCGGCGTAGTGTGCCCCGGGCGCCAGGCGCGTGGGGTCAATGAGGATCTGCATTCGGCGACCGCCGTGCATCAACATCAGGTAGTCGGCACACTCGACCCAATCGACCGTGCTCTCCAACGCGACGCGCAGCTCGAAATCGACCTTGTCACGGTTGTCGGCGTCGTCGTGGAAGATGGGGGTGACGTTGACCTGCGTCTCGACGGTCTGATCAATCTCATACGGCTCGCGGAGATACACTCCGCGGCCGCCGCCGGACACGCTGACCTCGAAACGCACGTCCTGGTCGGCGTATTCGGCGAACTCCTTGGCGTACTCGAAGGCCCGATCGATCTGCAACAGACCATGCCCCTGCGTGAAGACCTCTACATCCGGGACCATCTCGGCCGTGTTCTCGAGCGCCCGACGAATGCGATGCGGCGTATAGGCGATACCTTCGGCCTTCAGGCCCGAGAGCAGCAGGGCGATGTTGCCGCAGGCGTTGGGCGAAGACATCGACGTGCCGTTCATCTGCACGTTGCGTTGCAGTGACCAGTTGGGTACCGGCGAGATCGCCCCGCCGGGCGCCGTGACGCCGGCCCGGTTGGAAATTTTCCTGGCTGTAC
>CAZUCH010000042.1:2631-12588 GCA_964619045.1 uncultured Planctomycetales bacterium
TCGCCGCCGGGCGCCGTGAAGTTGACCGACAAGGCACCGTCATACGTCGGCCCGCGCGAAGACCAGGTGAACTGGTTGGCCGGCAGGCGTTCGCGCATCGAATATTGCACCTCCATCATGTCGGGCGAAACGTACGCTCCGACACCCAGAATGGCCTCGGTGCTGGCGCCGGGATAGCCGGCGGTCGAAAGCGCTGGGCCCTCATTGCCAGCACTAGAAACGAAGATGATGCCGTGCTTGTTGACGAACTCCGAGTAGATTTCCTGGTTGCTGCCCGCGTTGGGATCGGAGGTCGCCTCGCCGTAGCTTTGGTTGATCAGGTCGCAGTGGTTCTGTAGGGCGGCGATGCAGCCGCGCACCTCGCCGGTGGCGCAAGAGTTGGAATCAAGCCGGTTGTCGCCGATCTTGACCGCAACGATCTGAGCCCCGGGGGCCAGGCCGTTGAGCTCGGGCTGGTCGGGGAAACACGCGGCCACGATGCCCGCCACATGTGTGCCGTGACTGCCAACGTCGGCGACGATAGAGAGCAGATTGCCGTCGTCGTAGACGTTGAGAGCGTAGTTGAGCAGATCTTCGTCGCCGAACGTCGAATACTGGCGTTCGAGACGGAAATCGGTCATGGCCTGTTCATCGCCCAGGTCGCCGTCTTCATCAGTGTCGATGACGCCGCGCCAAACCTTCCCATCGTGGAAGACAACGCAGTCGAAGACCGGGCCGGGGTCTTCATAGTCCTCCTGCAGGGCGTTGAGCTGCTCGATACGCAGTTCGAGTTCCTTCAGCTCCTTGAGTTGTTCGCTGGTGGGGCTGGAGTGAGCCGCTTTCCAGGCTTCCACTTGGCCTTCGAGGTCCGCCACCACGGCGCCTTGCCGCTCATCCCAATCCTCGCGGTGTTCACCGCGCAGCCGGCCGACCAGCTCATCCGGGTACACCTCGTAAGCCCGCTTGATCCCGATGTGGAAGTCGCCCGTCGGGTTGTTCCACGCCGGGTTGATCGTCAGTGGGCGGCCGGACAGTCCTATAATCGCGCCGTCCTCGGCCTGCACCACGGTGGACGTATCGACATCGCCGCTCCCGCTGCCGTCAACCACGTCAACGATCTTCGGCTTGCCGTCGCTGGTGACTTGCAGTCCCGGGGCGCCGGGATCGACTCCCGTATCGAAAATCGCGACGATCACGCCGCGACCGTCGTACTCGGGGTACTCGTGCAAAAAGCGATCGGCACCCGTGTCGGCCTTTGGAATAAAGCCATATCCGGGGAAGTCGCCTCGGCGTGGCGGACCAGCCAGCGTGGCGGCGACGACCAGTGTAACCAGGGCAACGGGCAGTACGTATGAACTTCTCATGTTAGCTCTTTCGTGGGTCAGAGGGTCATCCAGCGCGGCCCCGCGGCCGATGCCGAATCAGCATTCTATCCGTATTCGGCCAACTTTTCCCCCACTGCCCCCTGCAATGGAGTGTGGCCGTTTCTTGTGGCAATGATGAGCTCATAGCGGCCGAGGGCTGAGGATTGTGAGTTGGCCGCGCCACACCATCCTGTAGCGGCGACAGGCCCGATCTCGCGGCCACCTCCTCTAGTCACACCCGCCAAGAGGCTAATGGTCGTAGGCTCCTTGACACTCTCTCCAACGCGGCTAGATTGACCGATAATGTACCAGCTCAACTGTATGATTGAGGGTTCCGCGCGCCCAACAGAAGTAGCCCAACCATGACCACCCTCCATGGCTACATCCTGCGCGAGCTCCTCAAGACCTTCGGCCTCACGCTGGCGACCCTGACCACCCTGTTCACCCTGGGCGGCGGACTATTCAATGTCGTCAGCTACGAGGGCATCTCCGCCAGCGACGTCGCCTCTTTCATCCCCATGCTCATCCCGATGGCCGTGACCATCACCATGCCCATCGCCGCCGTCTTCGCCGCCGCCATCGTCTACGGACGGCTGGCCGCCGACAACGAGTTCACCGCTTGCCGCGCCGCTGGAATAAACATCCACCGCCTGTTCCTCTCCGGCCTGCTACTATCGATCTTCGTCGCCCTCTTCACCTTCATCTTCGGCAACTTCGTCGCCCCCAACGCCGCCACGCGAATCGAGTCCTTCATCCGCGGCAACATCCGCGACCTCGTCTCCCAGACCCTCCAGAACAAGGGCTTCATCCACCGCGGAAAAGAGGGCCAAGACAACTACACCCTCACCGCCGAACGCGTCCAGGGTGTCAGCGATGCCGCCCTCACCGAGAAAGGCTTCGCCACCGCACCCGGACTCGATTACCTCCTGATACACAACCCGACCCTGCTACGCACCGGCGACGCCGGCGAGTTGATCCGCTTCGCAGTCGCTCAATACGGGCTGTGCATCTTCGACGCGCGACCGGCTCAGATCGAAGTCACCCTCATCATCCGCAACGCCCGCGACTTCCAGGTCGGCAAGCGCGCCGCCACCATCCACCAACAGACCATCGGTCCCTACCGACTGCCCATGATGCCGCTCTTTCGGCTTTCAATCGCCGACCTGCGCGATCTCCTGCGCTGGCGGCAAGCCCCTTGGGAAGTCCCCAAGCTCCAGACTGAACTCGAGGCCTTTCGCGCCAATCTGGCGCGCCAGTTACTGTTCACATTCTGCGCCGCACGTCTCGACGCCGGCCAGGGCGTGACGTTGCACGATCAGTACGAGCGCACCTTCGAGATCACCGCCGATTCCACCGAACGCAAGGACTACAGCCTCAACCTGGGCGCCACGCGAGTCGAAGTCCGCGACTCCCCCGGCGCGCGCCCAACCATCTACACCGCCGACCGCGCCGAACTGAACATGGGCGCCTTCGGACAATCTCTGCTGATCGAGATCAAGCTCCTCCAAACCGCCGACCAGGATGTGCTCGAATACAATCCGCGCTTTGGCAATCCCGACGAGCCTCGCCAGAAGGAGACCGTCAACCTCGACGGAGCCCTGGTCCCCGAGCAGGTCATCACCCAATTGGACCAGATCACCCCGGCCGCCATCCTCGACCCCGCCGCGACGATCGAAGTGCCGGCCAGGTTCGAGGAACAACGCATCGGCCTGCAAAAATCCGCCGGCCGCTGGCAGCGCAAGATCGCCGCAACCATCCACGCCCGGCTCGGATACATCTCCAGCGTGCTCGTCACCGTCCTGATGGGAGCCGCCCTCGGCGTTATCTTCCGCGGCGCTCGAATGCTGGCCGCCGTCGGATTCTCACTGATCCCATTCTTCTCCGTCGGTATCCTCATGATGCTCGGCAACCACCTGACCAAGGACGCGTCCACCACCATGATCGGACCACTAGTAATCTGGGGCGGACTCGCCACACTCTTATGGGGCAACCTGCTGCTCATGTGGCTGGGAGTTCGGCGTTGAGCGCGGAGAACGTGACATGATCACCGTCGATCGACATCTGATCGGGACTTTCCTCCGCAGCTATTTCATGTTGCTCGCCTCCGGTATCGGCCTGTACATCTTCGCCGACGTCCTCGCAAACCTCGACGAGTTCACGGAAAACCCCGACCTCTCATTCGCCGGCGTGCTGCTCAAGATGGTCGACTACTACGGCCACAACCTACCGCTGTACTACTCCCAGCTCGGCGGCGTGCTGCTCTCGGTCGCGGCCGCCTTCACCATCGCCATCATGCTCCAGAACAACGAGCTGACCGCCCTGGTCGCCGCCGGCGTGCCGTTGCAGCGGCTGGCGGTGCCCGTCTTGCTCTCCTCGGTCGTCCTCGTGGCGGCCTGGATGGCGAACAGCGAGCTGCTCATCCCCAGCCTGGCCCACAAAATCGCCCGCCACCCCGACGACGTCAGCGAAACCCGCACCGTCGAGGTCCACTGCGTGCGCGACGACAAAAACGCCATCCTAACCGCCGGCGAATTGCGCGCCGGACAAGGCTGGATGAAAAGCGTCTACATCGTCGAGCCCGACGCCAACGGCGACCCGGAACTGCTAATCAGCGCCGACGCCGCACGTTACGACGCCGCGCGCCAAACCTGGATCCTCGATCGCGGCGCCCGGCTGATGATCGGCCAGGTCTTCAGCGACGACGGACTGGGCGCTACCATCAAGCGCGAGATGCTCCACGAGTACCCCTTCGGCCTCTCGCCCGAGCAAATCCTCCTGCGCCAATCATCGCAGTGGTCCGACCTGATGAGCATCCGCCAGATGAACACTCTCTTGCAGAGCCGCAACCTGCCCAACGTCGCCGCAATCGCCAAGAGCCGCGACACGCGCTTCACCCAGCCCTTGCTCGCCTGGATCATGATGCTCCTGACGATTCCCTTCTTCCTGACGCGCGAACCCGGAAACGTGCTGGCCGCCGGCGGAAAAGCCCTGCTGCTCGCCGGCGGCTGTTTCGCATTCACCTTCGTCGCGCACAGTCTGTCTTCCGACCCCTCTTCAACACGCGTGGCCACCGCCTTGCCCGTCCTGCTCTTCGGACCCACCGCGGTCGTGCTGCTCGCCAACGTAAAGACCTGATCATGTCCAGAATAGTCATCATCGAAGACGAGCCCAACCTCGCAATGGGCCTGCGCGACAACCTCGAGTTCGAACATCACACCGTTGCCCACGCCGACAACGGCGAGGACGGCATCAAACTCGTGACCGAACAGAACACCGACCTCGTCCTGCTCGATATCGGCCTGCCCGGCATTGACGGCTTCGAAGTCTGCCGACGCCTGCGCGCCGCCCGATACACCATGCCCATCATCATCCTCAGCGCCCGCGGCCAGGAACTTGACAAGGTCCGCGGACTCGAACTAGGCGCCGACGATTACGTCACCAAGCCCTTCAGCCTGCGCGAATTGCTGGCGCGCGTCAGCGCCGCGCTGCGCCGCGCCAAACACGATGCACCCAGCACGCAAACACGCTTCACGCTCGGTGACCGCCAGATCGATCTCGTTCGCCAGAAAGTAACAACCCCCGACGGCGAAGTGCCGCTCGGATACTACGAATCCGAGATATTACGCTTCCTGCTCGAACGCGTCGGACAGGCCGTCCCCCGCGCCGACATGCTCACACACATCTGGGGCGTCGGCGTCGGCCCCGCCGACCGTACCGTCGACAACCACATCGTCAGCCTGCGCCGCAAACTAGAACCCGACCCCCAGAAACCACGCCACATCCTCACCGCCCACGCCGTCGGATACAAACTGGTTCTCTAGCATAGCGGCCGATCCCCGGGCCGGCCGTGCCCTAGCGTAGCGGCCGACCTCCGAGTCGGCCGTGTTCGCGCACCGCCAGTTACCGCATGATGCCCCGCAGAAACTCCTGCACCTCCGGGATCCCACCCTGATACACCAAGTACCCGTTGTACGGCTCGCGCTCCGTAATCTCGTCGCCAACAGACGTCAGCATCTTTTCCATCACCTCGCGCCGATCATCCGTCTGACCCAACACCCAGCACAGCTTCATGTACGCCACTTCCGGGAGCATATTGGCCGCCGGGACAATGCCCAACCCCATCAGCTCGCGACCTGTCTCATAGACGTACATCTGCACATACCCCCACAACGTCTGGACCGTCATATATATATGCACGCCGGCCTTCGTCGCGCGATCAATCGCCGCATACAACGGCTTGTTGACATGCCCCAACCCGGTCCCCGCAATCACTATCCCTCGATAGCCCTTCTCAACCATCGCGTCCACAATGTCCGGCCGCATCCCAGGGTAGTAGTACAATATCGTCACCCGGTCATCGAACGCCGTGTTGATCTTCACCTCGCGATCATCACGCCGCCGGCGATAGTCATCCCGCAGCAGCGTGATCTTGTGCGCGTTGATCATCGCCAGCGGGATGTCACCAATCGTCCGAAACGTCGAGCGATAACTCGAGTGCATCTTGCGCACCCGCGTTCCACGGTGCAGCAGACAGTAATCGTCCGACGTCGGCCCGAACATGCACACCTGCACCTCGGCGATGTCGCCCTCTGCCGCCGCCTTCACCGCACTTATCAGATTGATCGCCGCGTCCGACGACGGTCGATCACTCGAACGCTGCGAGCCCACCATCACAATCGGCACCGGCGAATCCTGAACCATGAACGTCAGCACCGCCGCCGTGTGGTGCATCGTGTCCGTGCCATGACCAATCACAACACCGGCCACACCCTCCGCAATCGCCTCCCCAATCCGCCGCGCCAGCGTAACGTACTGCTCTACCGCCATGTTCTCACTGAACACGCCGAACAGCTTCTCCGTCCGCAAGTTACAGACGTCAGCCAACTCCGGCACCGAACCATACAGCTCGCCCGGCGAAAACGCCGGTATCACCGCACCCGTGCGATAGTCCAACCGGCTGGCGATCGTCCCGCCCGTGCCATACAAGACCACGTTGGGCTTACCCGCATCAACCGGAAACTCCTTCTCCGGTATCTTGTAATTCGCCTCTCGCCGACCGAGCTCCACCATATTGATGATCGTCTCGGCCGCCACGCCGACGTTGTAGCCACTCCGTAGCTTCAAGACTACATGCCGATCGTCGGCCGTTTCGGAACGCGGCAGAATCAAGCCCCGAAAACGGCCACGTGACGAATCCACCTCCACGTCGCTCCACACCCCTACGCCGTGCCGCTCCAGCACCGCTCGACCGATTCCGCGATACCCCTTCACCTTCTCATCACTCTTGGTCATGCCTCGACTCCCGAGCACTCCGCGAACGGCAACCCCAACTCCCCATGCGCCAGCCGCACCAACATCCGACCATCAACCCGACCCACGAAGTCCCGCATCACCTGACCAATCAAATACCGGCATTTCTTCACAGGCGTCTTGAACGACCCATCCGACAACCGCTCCAGTTGCCCACGAACAGCCGCCGTCACCTCCATCTCATTCAGAGGCGTCAGGTCGTTTTCCTCAAACACCTTGGCCACACGGTCATCCTCGCACGGCTCCACGCTATCCGCCAAATACCCCAACACCTCGGGAACCCCTTCGCGCGCCAACCGACCATCGGAATAGGCCTTGAACACCGCGAATATCTCGTCATCCGCCAGCCCATCCACCGCTATGCCGGCCCGCTGCCAAGCCTTGAATCGCTCGATCAGTACGGCCGCCGCAAACACCGGGTCTACACCCAGTTTGTCCACGATCCGGTCGAAGACCTGCGCCCGCCGTGACACGCACAACGCCCGCGCTGTCCGCTCCGACAATCCCTGCTTCAAATGCCGCGCCCGCCGATCCCAAACATACTCCGGCAACCACTCCCTCACTCGATCCAATCGCGGCTGGTCAATCGCCAACGGCGGCAGGTCAGTATCCGGATACATCCGCTCGGCGCCCGGCAGAACCCGCTCAAAACCGTTCGTTCCGTCCGCCAATCCCTGCCGCGTGTCGCTCGGGACACCCTCCGTCGCCTCCTGGGCCCGAATCACAACCTCGCTGCAGGCACAGGTCGTGTCCTGATCGTCACCCCATACCAACACCAGCGCATCACCATGCTGCGCACGCATCTTCCGACGCAAATCCTTCCACTCCCGCCCCGACAACGACTCCGACGCCGCGTCCGAGTGCAAGATGTTCGGCAAACTTGTCAAACACGCTATCACACGCACCCGATCCGAAAACTCCTTCGCAAACGCCGTATGCTCCTGCGTCGGCTCGGCCAACAGCGCCCCGAAGCCCTTCAACAACACACACTTGACAATGTCACCCCTGGACACCGCCAACCGCAACGGCTCGTAAGGCGTCTGAGCCACTATCCGCGTCACCTCCGCCACAGCGTGCTCAAACGTCTCCGGCCGTACACCCCGCGACCGCAACTGATCCCGAATGTGCAGCAGACAGCACTGCCGCCGAGCCTCGTTGTAGATCAAACGCCGATTGCGCCAGATCTGCGGCGTCCCCTTGATCTCCACGCGCGTCCCACCCGTCACGCTCACATTCACGTCCTGACGCGCTGCTCCATATCCCGTGCGAACCCGCCCAGTGCTGCGACACAGCATCCGGATGATCTCGCCGACCTCCACCGCTTCCTCCGGCGTCCGCATGTCCGGGTACGTCACCGGCTCGATCAGCGGCATCCCCAGCCGATCGGTCAGATACACCCGATCGTGCCCCACGTCCGAAACCTCCCGACAGGCATCCTCCTCCAGCCCAAGTTGCGCGATCCGTATCTTCCGATCCCGATACGGTATCCAGCCATCCACACCCAGGATCGTCGTGCGCTGAAACCCCGTCGGAATCGACCCGTCCAGGTACTGCTTACGCGCAATGTGCAGCTCGCCGACCATATTCAGCCGCAGCAACATCGCCACCCCCAGTGCGATATCCAGGGCCTCATCATCCATAAAGAACGGCGGCGTATCATCAAACTCGTACGTGCATACCGTGTCATGGTGCATGCGGTAATAGATGTTCTTCCTGGTCTTCTTCTCCATCAGCGCCGTGCCGTCGTACTCGCCCAACTCCGACAGCGTCGGCCGCATGTGACGCAGAATCACCGCATCATATTCTTGGCTGTAACGTCCCGCCGGGCAGCGGCAAAAGAGCTTCCGCCGAGTTAGAAGCTGCTGGTGAACCTCCAACCCGACCTTCAGGCCGATGTTGGCGTAATCATCCGCGGTCATCTCGTGGTACGGCTTAAACGGCAACGGCATGGGACACATTCTCCTTCACGATACCAAGCCCGGCATTCTATGTCCCCAAGCGCCCCCACGCGACCCACCCACCAGCTCCACTGTTGTAGGACCGGTTTCCAACCGGTCAGGTTGGGCACCCAACCCACAAGCGCAGCCCCCCAGAACAGAACCCCGAGCGTAAGCGAGTGGGCCCGCCCCTCTCAATCCTCCAACCACGGCATAAGCGCCCTCAGCCGCTTCCCCACGCGCTCAATCTCGTGCTCCGCGTCACCGGCCGATAACTCCCGCATCCGAGCCTTGCCGCCGGCGTGCTCCGCCATCCACTGGTCCGCGAATTCGCCGGATTGAATCTCCGCCAACACCGTTTTCATCGCCGCCCGCGTCGGCTCCCCGACGATTCGGCGTCCGCGCGTCAAATCGCCATACGCCGCCGTACTGCTGATAGCCGCCCGCATCCCCGCGATGCCCCGCGCGCAAATCAGGTCCGCAATCAACTTCACCTCATGCGAACACTCAAAATACGCTATCTCCGGCGAGTATCCAGCTTCAACCAAGGTCTCGAACCCCGCCCGAATCAGCTCCGTCAGCCCGCCGCACAGCACCGCCTGCTCACCAAACAGATCGGTCTCGGTCTCGGCCGCGAATGTCGTCTCCAGAATCCCCGTCCGCCCGCAACCCAGCCCGCACGCATAAGCCAGCGCCACCTCCCGTGTGTCCCCAGCCGGATCCTGATGCACCGCCACCAACCCCGGCACCCCGCCGCCACTCTCGAACTGCCGCCGCACCATCGGACCAATACCCTTCGGCGCCACCAAGAACACATTCACCGACTCCCGAGGCACAATCTTCCCGAAATGAACAGCAAACCCATGCGCAAACCCCAAGTAAGCCCCCGCCCGCATGTGCGGCTCGATGTCCCGGGCATAAACCTCCGGCTGCACTTCATCCGGGATCAACATCACCACCACGCCACTAGCGCCAACCGCCTCCTTAATCTCCTCAACCGCCACCCCGGCTTCCTGAGCCGCCGTCCACGACCCACTCCCTCGGCGTAACCCCACAACCACGTCAAGCCCGCTATCTCGCAGATTCAACGCCTGCGCCCGCCCCTGTGACCCAAACCCGATCACCGCCACGCGCTTCGACCGCAACACCCCCGTGTCAACGTCTCGATCACACAACACGTCCACGCAACACCTCACATTCTGAATGCTCGCCAGCGATCCCCGGTATACTGCCCGTGCCTAGTGCGTCAACCGCGACCCACCAACCGAACGGAGGCCCACCACGTGACCGCCGGCCGACCCCAGCAAACAACACTGCCGGCCATCCTCCTCCGCGCCACCTGCGCACTAATGGTAATAGCCACAATC
>CAZUCH010000043.1:0-12552 GCA_964619045.1 uncultured Planctomycetales bacterium
GTAATCGACGCCACCGGCGTAATGACGGCCGCGGTTCCGCAGCAACCGGCTTCCTCGAAATCAAAAATCTCCTCGATCGCCACGGGGCGGCGCTCGGTAGCCAGGCCCATCTCCTCGGCCAGCGTGATGAGCGACTTGTTGGTGATCGAAGGCAGAATCGATTCGCTGGCGGGGGTGATGTAGCGCCCGTCCTTGATGCCGAAGAAGTTGGCCGGGCCGGATTCGTCGAGGTACTTCTTCTCGCGCGCGTCGAGATAGAGCACCTCAGTGTAGCCCCTCGCCTGAGCTCGCAGGGTGGCACGCAGCCCGGCGGCGTAGTTGCCGCCCACCTTGACATCGCCCACGCCGTTGGGAGCCGCGCGATCAAACTCATCCTCCACGATCAGATCAACGGGCTTGAAACCCGATCTGAAATAGGGGCCGACCGGCGTGACGAACACGACGAACATGTACTCGGTGGCGGGTCTTACGCCGACCTGCGGACCGGTGCCGATCACCAGCGGCCGGATGTACAAGGACGCCCCCGTGCCATGAGGCGGCACAAATCTGCGATTGGCGTTGACGACCCGGTTGACCGCGTCGATGAACATCGCCTCGGTGGGTGGCTCCATGAAGATCTTGCGACTGGACGTGATCATGCGCTTGGCGTTTTCGTCGATGCGGAAGACCACGACGTCGCCGGCCCGCGTCTCGAAGGCCTTGAGCCCCTCGAAAGCCTCCTGGCCGTAGTGCAGACAGGTGGCCGCTATGTGCAGCGGGATACGCTCGTCCCCGGTAAGCGTGCCTTGGTCCCATTGGCCGTCACGCCAGGTGAACCGGATGTTGGCATCGGTCTTACGGTACCCGAAATCCAGGTTTGCCCAATCAAGGTCGGCCTTAGTCATCGTGGTCTCCGAGAAGTCACAGGTCGCGGGACTCATAGCGCTCCTACGGGCGGGGAGCCCGGGCGGGTCGATGGGTGGCGGTCAGCGTCGGACTTTGAGAAACGCCGCGCCCCGGCGCGGCCCGCGACATTCGCCGCTCGCCACTCCAGTCGAGATCACGCCCACGTGTCATTATCTAGAGGATAGACAGGCCGCGACGGGCTTGCAACCGGGGGGCCGGTTCTTGCGGCGGGGATACCGTTTTCGACAACTTGGGGCCTCCGCCTCGACCTGCTATACTGAACGGAATGTGCATCCGCGCCGCGACGGAGTACGTCGAACAGTGGGCGTGCCGGCGAAGATCGGGGAAAGCCCTGAGGAGTCCGATTACGTGACTGCAAACGACACTCTGGAGACCGCAGACGCCGCCGAGCGGCGGCAACTGCTCGGCATCGACCCCGACACGCTGTGCGAGTGGCTGGTGGCCGAGGGGCAGCAGAAGTTCCGGGCGCGCCAGATCATGGAGTGGATCTACGAGCAGGGGGCGGGTTCGTTCGATCAGATGACGAACCTGTCCAAGGAACTGCGCGCCTGGCTGGCCGAGCGGGCGGATGTTGCCCGGGCGCGGATCACGGCCGACTCGACCTCCCGCGACGGCACGCGGAAGCTGCTGCTGACTTGGCCGGATGCAGCCGCCGTCGAGACCGTGTGGATTCCCGAAGACGAGCGCAACACCGTCTGCATATCGAGCCAGGTAGGTTGCCCGGTGGGGTGTCCGTTCTGCGCCAGCGGGTTGCGCGGCGTGGAGCGTAACCTGACCGCCGCCGAAATCGTTGAGCAGGCCTGGCTTGTTGCGCGGATGATCCGGGAATCGAACACTGATGAGTCCGGCGGCGCCAAGCTGACCAATGTGGTGCTGATGGGGATGGGCGAACCGCTGGCGAACTACGACGCGGTTCTGGAAGCCGTGCGGATCATCAACGCTCCGTGGGGATTGAACATCGGGGCGCGCAAGATCACGCTCAGCACCGTGGGCGTGCCGCTACAGATTCGACGGCTGGCCGAAGAGGGCCTGCAGCTCAACCTGTCGCTCTCGCTGCACGCGGCCGATCAGGGGCTGCGGGCCCGGCTCGTTCCATGGGGCCGGATGAGTCTGACGGAAGTGATCGAGGCCTGTGCATACTACTTCGAGAAGACCGGACGCGAGATCACACTTGAATATGTGCTCCTCGACGAGGTCAACATGAGCCAGCGCGACGTGTCCCAACTGGCGCGGCTCGCCGGAACGTTGCGCTGCAACGTCAATCTGATACGCTACAACCGGGTGCCGGGCTTGCCATTTGGGCGGCCCAGTTCCGAGACGGCCTACGTTTTTCAGCGTGAGCTGCGCAAGGTGGGAGTCAACGCCCACATTCGGACCTCGCGCGGGCAGGACATTGACGCCGCCTGCGGACAGTTACGCCGGCGTGTCGAGGGCTAGCGCTCTGTCAACGCTGGTCTGACAGGTTGCGTTTCGATCGGAACGGGTGCCACTGCTCTTGAGCAGTGCTGAGCATTGCCGTATGCACCGAGATCGTTGAGAGACACTGCTCTTGAGCAGTGGCACCAGCCCGTCAGTTGAAGGCTGACAGAGCACTGGCGGCCTGGAGCTCGGCCCGGTGAGGCGCGGTGCCCGGCCGGTATGCATGGAGATCGCAAGCGGTGTTCAAGATTCTTCTCGCCCGACCGCTGGACGACGAGGCCGAGGCTCGGCTGGATGCCGCGGCGTTGGTCGTTCGGCCCGACAGTGACTCTCCAGAGGTGCTCCGCGAGCTGATCGGTGACTGCGATGCCCTGGTTGCGCGCACCCACACGCCGGTCACGCGCGAGCTGTTGGCGGCCGGACGTCGACTGCGCGTGGTAGGGGTGGCGGGCGTGGGGATGGATCGCGTGGACCTGGTCGCCGCCGCCGAGTTGGGTATTCGCGTCGTCAGCACGCCGGCGGCGGCAACAGACGCCGTCGCGGATCTGACATTGGCGCTGATTCTGCAACTGCTGCGCCCGATTCCTCGGCTGGCCGAGCAGTATCGGCGAGGTGAGTTCCACGCGGCGCGGGCCGTGCCGCACGGGCGTGAACTGTGCGACCTGACTGTGGGAATCGTCGGCATGGGGCGGATCGGGACGCGCGTGGGGCGCAGGTGTGCCGCTGGTTTCGGATCGCGCGTGCTCTACAACGACATCATCCCCGTGGGGCCGTTCGACTTCCCCGCCCAAGAGGCGGACAAAGAGACGATCTGGTCGACCTGCGACGTCGTTACATTGCACGTGCCGCTCACGGAAGAAACGCGCGGGCTGGTCGACGCCGGCGTGCTGGGGCGGATGCGGCCCGACGCACTGTTGATCAACACGTCACGCGGCATCGTCGTGGACACCGTCTCGCTGACCGCCGCACTGCGGGCGGGGCGTATCGGCGGAGCGGGTCTGGACGTGGTCGCCCCGGAGCCGCTGCCGGCGGATCATCCGCTGTTTGCTTGCGAGCGCTGCATCCTCACGCCCCACATTGCGGCCCGCACGCCCGGCGGTCTGCGCCGCATGTGCGCAGTGGTCGACAAGGTGCTGTCGCTGTTGGCCGGGGGCGACTGACGTTGAGTCAGTTTACGGAGAGTTGGCGCAGAACTTCGTCG
Source organism: uncultured Planctomycetales bacterium (assembly GCA_964619045.1). GTDB lineage: Bacteria > Planctomycetota > Phycisphaerae > UBA1845 > Fen-1342 > JANQFV01. The sequence goes on from CAZUCH010000043.1 coordinate 3,527, forward strand.
CGGCATTTCTTCATGGTGACGCCGAGGCTGATGAGCGTGCCGCGGGCGGCGCTGTCCTTGATGTACAGGGCCAGGAGCAGGTGCTCGCTCGCGATGTTCTGGGCCTCGAGCTGCTCGGCGATTCCCATGGCTCGCTCGATGACGTTGCGATAGTGGGGGCTGCCGGGGAGGCGACCGAAGACCCAAGTATCTTCCTTAGCACGCTGAAACAGCTCGTCGAGCTGGGTCCGAGCGGATCCCTCGGTGACCCCCAGGGCGTTGAGTGCCTGAGCGCCGACGTTGTCGCCGTGACGGAGGATCGCCAGCAGAATGTGCTCGGTGCCGACGTATTCGAGTTCGAACTCGTGAGCGATGTCGTTGGCCAGGTTAATGACCGCTCGAGCACAGCTGTCCAAACGTTTGAGGGGCATCGGGTAGAACCTCGTTCCCGGAAGTTGAGCACCAAGCTTATACCCGCGCTGCCCGTCGCGGACAAGGTCATGCGGGCGGCTCGCTGGGCAGCCCCTCGAACAGGGCCGAGCCGACCCGGACGAAGGTCGCACCTTCCTCGACCGCCTGGACGTAGTCCTGGCTCATGCCCATCGACAGGTGCCGCAGGTGTGTTGCGCCGGCGAGACCTTCGCGCAATTCCTGCAGCACAACCCGCAGGCGGGCGAAATACGGGCGGGCCGTCTCCGGATCGGCGTCAAAGGGGGCCATGGTCATCAGGCCGCGCAGCCGGATGCCACGCTGAGCAGCGATGAAGTCGGCCAACTGGTGCGCCTCGGAGGGGCTTACACCGCCCTTGCTCGACTCGCCGGAGACGTTGACCTCGATGAACACGTCCACGGTGGCGTGCAGGTCGGCGGCCTGGCTGGCGACCGCCGCCGCCAGCCGTTGGGAGTCGATCGAGTGGATGATGCGGGCGTGGGGCAGGAGCATTTTGATCTTGTTGCGCTGGAGGTGGCCGATCATATGCCAGCGTGGGTGCGGGCCGGCAACGTCGCCCGTCGCGGGCCAATCCAGGTTGGCGGGGCCGCACTCGGCGGCTCGGGCCGCAATCTGCTGCGGCCGACTTTCGCCGATGTCGTCGACCCCGCAGCCCAGCAATTCGCGCAGCACCGTGGGGCTCACGTACTTGGTGACACCGACGAGGCGAACGTCGGCCGGGTCACGCCGTGCGCGTTGGCAGGCACCGGCGATGTCGGACCGGACGCGGGCCACGTTGCGGCGGAGCTGTTCAATCCAGTGTGTGGTGCTCATGCGACTCGCGCGTCATTGGCCTGGAGATTCTTGCGTTGTGGGCCTGCTCGACAGGTGGAGCCGGCGAGAACAACATCATATACTGTCGCGAACATGAGTGATACGCTGTACAGCATCTACTACCGACTCAGCAGCGACGCCTACGACCTGCCGGCCGTCCTGGTGGAGTTGGCGCTGATCGGACTCTGCGTCAACTGGTTGGCCGGCGTGCTGCACGGCACTCGCGGCACGCGACCACTGCGAGGCGTGCTGATCATCCTGGTCGGCGTGACCATGATAGTGCGCGTGCTGGCGGCGCAGTTCGAGTGGGTGCGGCTCGATTTGCTCTATAGCTACGTCCTCTATGGGCTGGCATTCATCGGCCTGGTCGTCTTTCAACCGGAATTGCGGCGAGCGGTGATCCGCGTGGGCGACGTGCGCTTTCGCCGCCACGGCGCGCCCACCTCGCACGTGGTCGCATCTCTGGTCAAGTCCGCCGGCTTTCTATCGCGCAATCGCTATGGGGCCTTGATCGCGATCCAGCGGGGCGTTGACCTTACCGGGTGGGCCGAAAACGGAACCCTCATCCGTGCCGAGGTCTCGGCCAATCTGCTGAATTCGATTTTTTTTCCCAATTCGCCCCTGCATGATCTGGGCGTGATTCTGCGCGAGAATCGCATCGTGGCGGCCAATTGCCAGTTCCCGTCTGCCGAAAGCGATGAAGTGGATGCCGCCTTGGGCAGCCGGCATCTGGCGGCGGTTGGCATGAGCTACGAGTCGGACGCCCTGGTGTTGGTCGTCTCGGAGGAGACCGGCGTCGTCTCGTTGGCCGACGAGGGGAAGCTGACACGCTTCCTCTCGCTCGACGATTTGGCGGATGAACTGACGCAGCGCTTGGCCCGCCGCGGTAGCCGAGAGCAGGACGCGGCCCAGGCCAAAGGTCCATGGTCGGCCTGCTGGTACCGGTTCAGGAAGCTGTTGGTCGCGCTCCCGCTCACCGCGATCATCTGGTATCTGGCCGACCAGGCCACTTTTGTCAGCGACAGCGTCAAGCTCGAGCTGGACGTCACGCACGACAATCCGGCAGCGGTTGTCGACATCCGTGGTCCGATCCCCGTTGTGCTGCGGGCGACGTTCATCGGTCCCGGACGAGCGATGGACCGCCTGCGGATCGACGCCGGCGACGATCCCATGAAAATCTCATGGACATTGCCGACGGCCTACGAAGACTCGGGAGTCCACTCGTTATCGGCTTCCGAGATACAGGACATCATCGCCAATTCGCGTGAGATCAGCACGCGCGGGCTTTCTGTTGCCGGAACAACGCTCGAACGTCTGACTTTCAGCGTGGATCGGCTGGTTACGCTGACCGTTCCGGTGCAGGTCGACGGCAGCCCAGTGCGAATCGCCGTCGAGCGCGTCGATCCACCCCGAGTCGAGGTTGTCGTTCGGGCCAGCGAGTTGAAGCGGCTGCCGTTGACGGACCTGCATACCATACGCGCGCCGCTCCGTGATCGCCTACGGGGGCTGACGCCGGACGAAGTCCACACGCTGGAGCAGGTGCCGCTGGAGGAGCGTCTGGGGGCGGTGCGCGCGATGAGCATCGAGCCGAGCAGCGTTACTGTCGTGGTACGCGTGGTGGGCAAGACACGGACAATCGGCAACGTCGTCGTGCATCTGATCGGGAGCCCCGAGGTTCTGCAGCGCTACGAAATCCGCAAGAACGATCTCAACGAGTGGCGGATGGATGTAGAAGTGGAGGGCGAGGAGGCAATTGTGGATGGGCTGGAGCCAGCGGACATCCGTGCTTTCGCCCCGGTGACGGCCGAACTGATGCCGGCGGCGGGCGAATCGCAAACCGAGCAATTGCGGCTGGTGGAGGTGGTCGTGATGGCTCCACAAGGAGTGGACGTGATTGGTACCCGTTCTGTCCGTGTAACTCTAGTTCCGAGGCCGGGGGATCGACCGTGAAGAATGCCCACAGACGACCGCCGGCGCTGACGATCCTGCATCTTGACGAGCAGATCATCGCCGTGAACAAGCCCTCGGGAATGCTGTCGACGGCTGGTCGCAGCGGCGATCCCGTCGTCGTCGAAACATTGCGGGAGATGCCGGAGTTGGGTGACAACGGGGCCGTGCGAGTGGTCCATCGTCTGGATCGGGATGCCACCGGGGTGTTGTTGTGCGCGCGCACGCTGGAGGCCCAGCGGAACCTGGTGCGACAATTCTCGCAGCGGCAGGTCGAGAAAGTGTACCTCGCGCTGGTCAACGGTTGCGTTCTCGAAGATGGCGAGGTGGCCCTGAATCTCATCTTCAACAGACATCGAAACCGAATCGAAGCCACAACGCGGCGGGGCAAGACGTCACTGACGCGCTACTCGGTAGCCCAGCGTCTGGCGGGAAACACGCTGTTGGAGTGCCGACCGGTCACCGGACGTACCCACCAGATTCGGGCACACCTGGCCGCCATCGGATATCCGCTGACGGTTGATCCGCTGTATGGCGGAGGGCAAGCAGTGCTACTGTCGAGTCTCAAGGCGGATTATCGGGCCAGCAAACGCCACCCGGAGCGTCCCCTGATCGAGCGACTCACGCTGCACGCGGCACGGATCAGCTTCGCGCATCCTACCACCGGCGAGCGTCTGACGCTGGAGGCCCCGTTGCCGAAGGATATGCGGGCCACGATAAACCAACTGGCGCGCCTGGTGTGACGGGGGCGCAGCGACTGCCTCTCGAGAGAGGCGGGTTTTGGCTGGGGCGCTGAGTCAGCCGTTAATATGATGGTAGAATGTGAGTTAGCGTTACTCGCCGGGTATGCTCCGCGCGGCCACCCCGGCATTGGTTCTCCCGAGTAGGTAAATGACGGCGGCTTCCGACAAGAAACCTCCCGATCCCAACGCTACCGAGGGTGGTGTCGATGGGATCGTGCGCGACATCCGCGATGGCATATTGCAGATGTCGAGCCGCGAACTCGACGTTCGGCGGCGTGAGCAGGAGGTCGAGCGCGAATATCGCGACCTGAAGCGCCTCGCCGATCAAGATGTTGCCCGCGAAAACCAGGAAGCCAAGGCCCGGATGGCACGCCGGGCCATGGAATTGAATTCGCGCGCCCGGGAATTGGAGGCTCGGCGTCAGGCTCTGAACACGCTGCTTGAAGACCTGAAAGGGCGCGAGGAGAATCTGGGGCGGCAGCGCGCTGAGGTGGATAGTCAGGTGGAGGCCGCTCGCCGGCTCGACGAGAGCGCCCAAGAGCGAGAGAGGCGCCAACGGGACACGCTGCGGAGCCGCATCGGCGTCCTCCGCAAGCGGGAACAGGAGCTGCACAAGCGCATCGAACTGGCTCGCGATGATGCCGTCCGACGGCGGGAGGAGCTGGATCGCGGGCGGGAGGCGTTGGACCAGCAGGCGGCTAATGTGGCGGCGTCGGAGCGTGCTCTGGAAGAGCGCCGGGAGGAGCTGGAGCAGCGGCTGGCCGAGGGCGCCAAGCTGACCGTCGAGGTCGAACGCCACGGTGAAGTGCTGCGGGATGAGTGGGGGCAGGTTGAGGCTGAGAGGGGGCGTTTGAATGAGTTGGCTAGCAAATTGGAGGCGGAAAAAGCCGCGCTGAAGGCGGAGCGTGAGCAAGTCGAGTCCAGCAACCGTTTGCTGTTGGGTGAGCGCGATTTGCTGGCGGACAAGCGTGGCAAGCTGGATGATCGCTGGCAGGCGACTCGCCAGCAGCGGCACGAACTGACTCGCCGCGCCGAGGAACTGGACGCCAGCCGGCATGCGCTGGAAAACAAGCAGCGCGCGCACCAGGAACAAGTCCAAGGGCTGTGTGAGCGTGAGGAGAGGGCCCGCGAGCAGGCCCGGGACTTAGCCGAGCGTGAGGAGGGGCTGGCGGAAATCGAAGCCGAGTTGGCCGAGCGGGGTAAAGCCGTCCAAGAACAGCTCCAGGAGGCCGAGGAACGCAAGCTACAGAGCGATGCGCGTCATGACGAGGTTCTGGCGCTGCGCGACCAAGCAGAGGCTCAAGAGGCTGAGGCGCGTCAACTGGCCCTGGCGCTCGAGATTCAACGGCAGACGCTGGACGGGGAACAAGAGGCGGTGGAAAAGGCGCGCGCCGTGCTTGAGAGTCTGCACCGCGATCGCGAGACGGAGTTTGACGGTATTCGTGCCGCGTTGGACGAGCGTGCGCAAGAGGTGCGGGCGGCGGAGGAGTCGGTGTTGGCCGCGCCTCGGCTCTGGTGGTTGCGTGGCAGCGGCTTGGCTCTGGTCGTGGCGGTGGCGGTCGCCGCCGGTTGGCTGGGGCTCAATCCAGCCAGCTACCGGGCGACGTTGGACATGGATATCGAGAGCGCCGGGACCAACACTGGCCGGGTGGTCGCGGAGCATCAACGCGGGCTGCTGTCGGCGGACTGGCTGGCTGGCGACGATGCACGGGGCGACGAAGCCGAGGCGAGCCTGGCGGCCCAGTGGCGTCAGGCCTGCGCCGCCGGTCGTGTCACGGCTGTGCCGGTTGCGGATCGGGCCGCGCTGCGGCTGTCGGTGAGTGCCGCCAGTCGTGCGGCGGCCGAGGAACTGCTGCGTAAGACCGTCGAAGCCTATGCGCGCGGCGTGAACGGGCGTCCAGGCGATGACACCCTGCCGCCCTACTACCAGGATTTGGTCAAGCGACGCGGCGAATTGGGTGCGGCGTTGCTGGCGGCTCGCGAACAGCACGCACAGGACGAGGCGGCGCTGGCAGACCTGCCCGGAGCCGAAGTGCGGCAGCTAGCGTTGGTGGCGGCGGAGGAAATCGACCAGCGGCGTGCTACGGTTGCCAAGGAGCTGGCCGATCGGCGGGCGGAACTGGCGCTGCAAGTGGCGACCGCCGCGCCACGCGGCAAGATTGCATCGGGGGCCGCCGAGCAGATGCTGGAAGACGACGCGATCTACCAGGAAGACCAGCGAGAGTTTTGGACCGTGGCCCTGCAATATCGGTCCGAGCTGGCGACGGCCATGCTGGCCCTGGACCAGCCCGCCCAGACCGTCGCGGACGCACTGATGGAGTTCGCGGGAGTGCTCGACGAGCAGCAGGGCATGAATCCGCCCGAGAGCGTCAGCGTGGTGATCGAGGAATGCGCGGCGGACTTGGCGACCGCGCGTGAGCGTCTGGCTGCTTTCAACGCGGAATGGGCCGAGTGGACCGAGGGTGTGCAGGCCGTTGATGTGCGCACCGACGTCGTCGAGCTGGTGCGCCTGCAGAACACCGTGGCGACGGCCGCCGGACGACTGGCGGACCAGACTGGTGAGTTGGTGCGACAGGTCGGCGCGCGGATCGAGAAGTTCAGCGCCGCCGGCACGGGCGGCACCCGCGAGGTTGTGGTCGGTGCCGTGCTGCGCGGCGAACATCTAGCCCTGGAGTCCGCTGTCGAGCCGTTGCGTGTCGCGGCCGTGAAGACGGCTCAGACCGACAATTATGAACTGGACGCGCACGATCGTAAGCTGCGCGGGCTGCGAATGCGTCTGACCAATCGCCAACGTGCGGTCACCGAGCGTCTGCAAGTAGAGGCGGATCGCGCGGCGGCCGACCAGCACGCCGCCCAGGTGGCTGAATTGCGAGGTCTGACGCGCGAGCTGGAGGGGGAGCGTGAACGACTGGTAGACGCGGCGGCGGCCAAGTTGGTGGAATTGCGCGAATCTGATCAGGCGGCAAGCCAGCGTGATGCGCTGAGAGTACGCGTCGAAGAGGTCGCGCGGCAGACAGCATGGCTCGAAGAGCGGTGCGGCGAGGTCGACGCGGCTCTGATAGACGCTCGACGGGAGGGGCCGGAGCCCGATCGAGTGCTGGTCGGAGAGACCACAAGCACGACCGCGACCCCGGACCGCTATCGGGATGCCGGACTAGCAGCGGCCGGCGGCTTCGCGATCACCTGGCTGGCCTGCCTGATGATGATCGTGCGAATTCCGCAGGGACGCAGGCGGGAGTAGGCGGGATCATGCGAATCCCGCTCGAAGCATGCCCGGAGTCAGTCAACGCCCTACAGCGGCCGCGTGCCGTTGTCCTTCAGGGCGGCCTGGATGGCCCTGAGCGTGTGATGCCGGCCGTTGTTCAGCCCGGGGCAGTGGCGGGCGGTCGATTCCCAGGCCGCCGAGGACGCCAGGTTGGATTTCCAGAACGGCCACGTGCGGCACTGCACCGGACGGGCGGCGTGGATCCGGCAGCTAGTCCGGCCGTCCGGCGACCGCTCCAGGAATTGGCAGTCGCCGCCGGCCTCTTCCAGCAGGCTATGGCCGCGCCCGACTCGGCGGACGTGGAGGAGCCTGCATTCGACCTCGGTCAAGCCGAGTTCGACGGCGATGTGGCTGACTTCCTCGGCGTCCACCCAGACGTACCCCGGGGCGCCGCCGCAGCAATTGCCGCACTGTGTGCAGGCGAAGCGCAGGCCGTCGACGTACCAGGGTGAGACGGGCGGCGCGGGGCTCATGTAGGCTTGCCGCAGCACTTCTTATATTTCTTCCCGGAGTTGCAGGGGCAGGGGTCGTTGCGCCCCACGGTGCGCTCGGACTTCACCTGCTCGACCTCGACGTCGGGGATGGGCGCGTCATCGGGGCCAACGACGACCTCATCGCGTTTCTTCTGCTCCTGCTTGCGTTCGTAGCGTTTGGAGAAGCGGTCTTCCTCGCCTCCCATGTGATACTCCTTTGTCCAGCACCGCTTCCTGAGCGGCACGGCAGTTGGGTGCGTCAATCCTGCCCGCACCTCGGTAGTCAGGGCGCGGCATGCGGCCAAGTCTTCCTCACTCGGCACGTGACATGCTTTCGCTGATGGTACAGTTTCTCCGTTGGTCGTAAAGCCCGGAGAAAAGGGGGAGAAAAGGGGATAAGTTCATTTTACGGACAGAACCCTGGCACCATCTGGCTCCGCCGCACCCAAGGGCGCCTCGACTCGGAGACCCAACAACCGGCCGGATAACAACACGATCAACCCGAAACCAAACCGCCGCCCGCCAATACCAAGACCACCGGCCGACGGGCCTCCTTGCCCCACAACTCCCGTTTTGGTAGAGTGGCAGTTCTGTGCCGCTCAGCGTGGCGACAGTGGTACACAAACCGGCGGACGTGCGGGCCGAGGGCCCCGACCACCGGCAACCAGCGGACCAGAAATCGCGAGAAGCACGCCCATGATCGGCATCCGACACGAAGACAAGAGCCGGTGGGAAGGACGCGTCCCACTAGTGCCCGCCGACCTCCGGAAGCTCGTCGGCGAGCACGGGCTGGAGTTCACTGTTCAGCAGTCACCGACCCGCGCGATTCCGGAGGCCGATTACGTGGCGGCCGGCGCTCGGCTGGCCCCCGAACTCAGCGACTGCCCAATCATCATCGGCGTCAAGGAAATCCCGCCCGAGAAGTTCGAGCCCAACAAGACCTACGTCTTCTTCTCGCACACAATCAAGGGCCAACCGGGCAACATGCCCGCCCTACGCCGCCTGATCGAACTCGGCTGCACGCTGATCGACTACGAACGCATCGTGGACGACCAGAACCGCCGACTCGTCTTTTTCGGACGTTTCGCCGGCTTGGCCGGCATGATCGACACGCTCTGGGCCTATGGCCAACGACTGGAGCACGAAGGGATCGACAGTCCATTCGCCCAACTCAAACCGGCCCACCGCTACGACGATCTCGCGCACTACCGCCGCGAAATCGCAACCGTGGCCGACACGATTCGCCAAGGCGGCTTGCCCGAGTCCCTCTGCCCGCTGGTCTGTGGCTTCGCCGGCTACGGACAGGTCTCCCAGGGCGCCCAGCGTGAGGCGAGCCACGTCGGCTGCTGCCTGGAC